>JAUYPT010000085.1 GCA_030695685.1 Nanobdellota archaeon
GCCTCCGCCAGTGCAGGTGTTTGGCGATGTACATGTTCCACAATTGATGATGCCTTCGCAGCCATCGCTCACAGAACCGCAGTTTTGACCGGCAGGACAACTTGTCAGACGAGGGTCAGCTGAAGTTACCGCGCAAGTTCCGTATTGGCCGCTCACGCAAGTTTGAGTACCGGTTCCATCGCAGGTTCCGTATTTATCAGGAACTACACAACTCACTGTATTTTGTCCGCCCTGGCAAAATCCTCCGCAGCCGTCAGGACCGCATTCTTTTCCGGAGCAAGCAGCAGAACGAGGGTCTGTGAAACTGCTGATGGAGCAGGAAGTATTATATTGTCCCGAGGAATTGCAGGTCTGCGTTCCAGTTCCAGGGCAAGCTCCAAAATAATTAGATATTGAACAGGCTTTAGTTGAAGGTCCGCATGTTCCTCCGCAACTGTCAGAGCCGCAAACTTTTCCAGCGCATTGAGGAACGCAATTAACTCTAAGCACTGTATTAGCCGCCTCGCTCCAATTGATTTTGCCGTCGCTTCCAATCTTAACAATAGCCACTTTCCAGTCGCTGGAAGGCGCGCCTTGAATACTAATAAGACTGCAAGTACCGCTGCCCCAGCTGCCAGTGGCAGAATTATATTCAGAAATTCTAAAACAATTAATAATCTTGCTCTTTCCTTCGTTTATTAAACTGACATAAGTGCCGTATAAAGAATTACTGCTTTTAACACTGCTAATAGCAACCAAACCTGTGTTATCGGCAGAAACGGGTATTTCTACGGTTAAATCTGAAGACTTGGCAGTTAGAACTTGAAGTTTTTTGCTCTCGTCTGTTAAAATATCGTAGATGCCGTTAGGATTGGTAACTTTAATGTTCCATGAGCCCACAGAGATATTCGTTAAAGGACAAAATACAGTCAAAGAAAGACTCCTGACCCCTTTTCCTCGTTTTTTTATCAATATCAAAAATTGAATTGTTTAACTTATCCAGTAGTGGCTTTCATAAATTTTTTAAACCATTCTTCTGAAGCTTTAAAAATATTCTCTCGCATACCTCCTTGATCATTAAAATAATGCGTTGCTCCTTTTATAACCATCAAGTCTTTCTTTACTTTTGTGCCATTTAGATATTTTTTTGCGCTTTTAAGCACGCCCTTTCCAGCAAGAATTATTTTAAAAGGTACTTTAAAGTTCTTCGTGATCGAATCCCATGGGAGCGAATCAACTTCTTCGGCCATTGCTTTCCCGATAATTAAATTTACCCCCCACTTCATAAGATAACCATTTATTTCTTTTATATATTTTCCACGCGGAAAACCATGCGCCGTCTTTGTAAATGAAATTTTATAAGAAGGATCCCACAGTACTGCTCCATCAAAATCCTGATCATAAGAACAGAAAATTGACAGCCCACCAAAACTATGACCTGCAATAAATATTTTTTTCACGCCCCGTTTTCTGAAATAACGAACAACAGTATCAAGGTCGGCGCTATGTGTTTTGAGAGTACAGTTCATAAGTTGCCGAGCATCTTTTTGGTAGCCGTAAAGATTGAAACGAAACGTCGAAAATCCATGCTTTCTAAACCAACGAGTGGCTGAATAATAAAACTCTTCGTCCATATTTCCCGAAAACCCGTGCACGATGATAAATAAGGGCTGATTAAAAGAACCGCTGAACTTCCCGTATAATGAAAATTTTTTCGAAAGTTTTATCTTGAAGTTTTTTTCCATATAAATACTTTACTATTTTAGCATAAAAAAAGAGGGCAACGAAACTCCGTTGCCCTCTGACTTATTTCCTGCGAATTTGATTGAATTACAGATCAAACTCACCGGCTTTAACACCCTTGGTGAAGACGCCCCATTCTTTTTCATTGAAAATGAGTGTCTTTTTTGATGCATCTTTCGAATCGCGCACTGCAATAGCCCCGTTTTTATGCGCTACCATGACACAGATTCTCCGCATCAGAGTACCGCTGGCTTTGTGGAAATCACCATCCTTAAACTTGATTTTTCGGAGCTGTTTTTTATCATCAGCTTGGACTTTCATTTTGATCACCTCCTTTTTCTTAGATTTTACTGCAGTTATTTTCTCACCTCCTTTTTATTCAATTTTCAAAGTTTCTATTTATTATAGTACTGTGATTTTTTAAGATTGTCAATCCCACGTTTATTTGACAACTTTTGTAAAGTATGCTAAGGTATGAATATAAGTTCTTTGATAAATTTTAGAATTTGTAGCTGGAAAATAGGCCTAAAACATAAAATGTTCGGCCGGCCTAAAACATTAAAAAAATGTTCGGCCAGGACTAAAACATTATAAATGTTCGTCCAAGGAGGAAGTGCTATGAAAAGAATAGTGGCTGTTGTAATGATAGTGGTTTGCTTGCTGGGAATAGTCTCGGTGGCAAATGCCAAGTTATTGGACGTGTTTCACCCTTACATTTCGGCAGGTTATGCTTATGGGTGGGACTTGAAAGGATATGGACTAGATGCAGAAAGCATGGCAAGCGGAAAAGAAGCTTGGGGTTATGACCTAAAAGCAGGAATAGATCTTCTTCCCTATTTTGCAATAGAGAGAGAATATCTTGAACTGAAGGGATTCAAAGATACGACAGTAACAAACATTAGCTCTTATCTTTGGATTGCAAACTGGGCTGTTGATTACAAAATCATGATATCCAACCTAAAATTACGGTATCCCTTCAAAGCGAAGAATGTGAAAATTACTCCAGTCTTCACTCTTGGTAAAGGTGATGCGGACATGACATGGAAAGAAGACTACGAATATAAAAGTAGTTTTCGGTACATTATCGGCAGCAGCAATGGAAAAGTTAGTCTCCCCTGCTACAAGACAGGAGGAGGAGTGGATGTGGAAATTAAACATTTCCGTGTTTCTCTTGAATACTCTTATCTTGATATCAAAAACACTAATGGAACAGGAAAAAACGGAAACATCGTTTCTGTATTAATGTTAGGAGTCAGCTACAAAATCTAATCTCAATAAAAAGCCTGTTAAGTTAAAAACTTACAGGCTTTTTTATTTTTATCTATTACTGACAAATGCCGTTTGTGCAAGTCTTAAATATTGTACAGACACCACTATATTGATCTGTTGCGCACACCCAGTACATTTAGTGCCAGCTACGCTTTGAGTAGTGCAACCATTTGTTTGATTAAAAGAGGTTCCGCAAGCAACCGTTGCTGGATCAGTGTCAGGAGTCCAAGTTGTCGGTGTACAAGTCGGAGGCGTATAACTGCAAGTCCGACTTGTTGTTTCCGGGTTTCCACCAGTGCATCCTGTCGGACCGCTTGCTGTTATAGTTCTGGTTTGGGTGCTATTAGACTGACAAGCTCCCCAAGCGGAATAGGTAAATGACTCACAAGTTGGGGGTGTATAACCGCAAACATTAATTGTGCCTCCGCCAGTGCAGGTGTTTGGCGATGTACATGTTCCACAATTGATGATGCCTTCGCAGCCATCGCTCACAGAACCGCAGTTTTGACCGGCAGGACAACTTGTCAGACGAGGGTCAGCTGAAGTTACCGCGCAAGTTCC
>JAUYPT010000037.1 GCA_030695685.1 Nanobdellota archaeon
GAGAATTTCAAAATCAGGATATAAGGAACACCATGGGGCATATATTTTTAATGGAAAACAGGATGAATGGAATAAACAATTTTTACCGTATGGTTTTGAACTGCAAAATGGAGTTGCTATTGCCAGAATACCAAATGCTGAAAAATTATTTGCCTGTTTTGCTGCTGCTTCATTAGTTGAAACGGCTGATGGAAAACTTGCTTATGGCATTAGGACAAATTTAGTGGATTGTTATCGCAGTATGCACTCATTAAATTCAGGCGGAAGATTTAATGGAAGTCCCCATAAAATGGTTGAAGAGCTAACAGAAGATCCAGCTTTGCTTTATGACC
Organism: Nanobdellota archaeon; assembly: GCA_030695685.1. Lineage (GTDB taxonomy): Archaea > Nanobdellota > Nanobdellia > Woesearchaeales > GW2011-AR9 > JAUYPT01. The sequence goes on from JAUYPT010000037.1 coordinate 333, forward strand.
ACGTAAGTGGCATGTTAAAGCAAGAATACATAAATCTGGTCGATACTGATATTGCATATCATAGATTGACTGGATTATCAAGATCATTAGATGATTTAGATCTTACACTTTGCGTTCTTACAAGAGTAAATCTGCCATTTGATAAGTTAAATGAAAAACTTAACAGAGGAAAGAAATATGATGGATTGAAATGTGTTCCTGCAAATTCTGATGGAATGACTGAATTATTGGAGAGTCAGGAGAAATTCCCGTCAACTATTTTTCCAACAATAGTCATGGCAGCCCCATCTTATGGTGTTGATCCAAGACAAGTATTGCCTGAGATAAAAATTCTAGATTAAAGATAAATTAAGATTATTCCGACAAAACCAAGAATAACTCCAATCAACCTAATAATATTTAGTTCTGAAGAAAATATGAAATAAGATACAACTGTTACAATGATTATTCCAAAACTGCTTATTGCTCCTGGATATCCTGGATTTGGAGCTGCTAAAAAAGCTTTGAGGGAAATCAAATTTGCAGTTATGCTTAACAAAGCTGCAATAAAAAGCCAGAAGATTATTTCATTATTGAATGAAATTTTTTCACCGGAAAAATACATATAAGTAGGATAAACTATCGCTCCAGATAAGAATACAAAAAATAAAATCATTGCAGAACTAACACCTAACAATCCTAATTTCTTAAATGTCAGATGCATGCCTGCAAACAACAGCATTGCAATCAATGAATAAGTAACCCAGTTCATAAAAAAGATAAATAAAGTTGATATATAAAATTATCTCCTTCTTCACCTCTCTTTATAAATGAAAACAGAAAGAATACATAGAAGTATCGGCTAAAAAAACTAAGAGGTTAAAGATAAGTACTTAAGATTTCCTATAAAGCCCTCTGTTTGAAAACTTGTTGAGAGATTAAGAAAATGATTACAGCAGTACTGTTTGATTATGGAGGTGTCGTTGCTGGTAATGTTACTGAGTTAATAGTAACAACCTCTCAGGGAATTAAAATTCAAGGAGATCCTTCACTTGAAAAAGCAGCGCACGTATTAGGAATGTCTTATGAAGCTGTTTCTAAAGCTGTTGAAAATGACATTTTACAGTTACAAAAAGGGGAAATAACAGAAGCCAGTGTCTGGAGAAAGTTTTCACGGCAGCATAATCTTGCCTTGCCAGACAAGTATGAAACACTCTTAGCGAGAGATATTACTACCATTTATTCGCAAAACGAGGAAGTGATACAGTTAATCAGGGAGTTAAAATCTGCAGGCATCAATGTTGGTGTTCTCTCCAATATAGTTGAATCACAGGTTCAGTGTTTTGAACAGGAAAAAAGATATGAAATCTTTGATAGTGTAACTTTATCATGCAGAGCTGGTGTGCGAAAACCAGAAGAAAAAATATATCAAACTGCATTAAGTTCATTCGGAAAGATAAACCCAGAGGACTGTGTTTTTATTGATGATGTTGAAAATTATGTAACTTCAGCCATTGATCTTGGAATGAAAGGGATACATTTTAGGTATGGAATTAATGATATCTATCAATTGAAGATAAAATTGCGAGAGTTTGGACTACAGCTGTAATCAGTTATTTGATAGGCATCGATAGAATACTTAATCTAAAAATAGCTTAAATTCTAGTTCCCTAAATTTTATAAAGCAAAATTAGGCTTCTTGTGTAATGATTCCGATTGCAAAACCATTTCTTAATCATGAGGAAAAAGAAGCTTTATTTGCCGTTTTAAACACTGGAATGTTAGCGCAGGGAGAAACGGTGAAAACATTTGAACAACAATTTGCCAAATTCATGGGAGTAAAACATGCCATCGCCATTGTTAACGGCACTGCCGCACTGCATGCTGCGCTGCTGGCACATAATATCAAAGAAGGCGATGAGGTAATTACAACTACTTTTTCTTTCATTGCCACGGCCAATGCTATCAGAATGGCAGGAGCAACACCGGTATTTGTCGATATTGAAGAGAATACATTTAATCTTAATCCTGACCTTATCGAATCCGCAATCACGCCAAAAACCAAAGCAATTATGCCGGTCCATCTTTTTGGCTTGCCTGCTGCCATGGATAAAATCACGCAGATTGCAGAAAAACATGGTCTTGTGATCATTGAAGATGCCTGCCAAGCCCATGGTGCTGAATACAACGGCAAAAAAGCAGGTTCATTTGGAACTGGCTGCTTCTCTTTTTATTCCACGAAGAACATGACCACCGGCGAAGGAGGAATGATTACAACGAATGATGATGCTGTCGCCGCGAAAATCAGAACAATAATTAACCATGGCTCGACGGAGAAATATTACCATCAGCATCATGGCTATAATTACAGGATGACAAATCTTGCTGCTGCCCTTGGAATTATTCAACTCCAAAAATTAGAGCATTTTAACAGCCGCAGGAGAGAAAATGCCGCTGCTTTAACAGCAGCCTTACACTCTATTCCAGGCATACTTGTTCCCGAACTGAGTCCAGGCCATGTTTACCATCAGTACACTATCCGAATACTGCCTGCCTTTGGCAAAACCAGGAAGGAGGTTGTTCAATATCTGACAGAAAAAGGCATCGGCCATGGAATTTTTTATCCTCTGCCGATTCATCAACAAGAAGCATATAAAGAGTGCAACCATATTCTGTTTCCGGTTGCCGAGAGAGCAGCAGAGGAAGTTCTTTCACTGCCGGTCCATCCACTTGTTACTGAAGAAAACATAGATCAAATAGCAGAGGCATTCCACACATTACAATGAAAATAGCAGTCATCGGTGTTGGATCAATGGGACAAAGCCATGCCCGGATTTATGCTCAGAGAGATGATGCTACATTAGTTGCAGTTGCCGACAGCAATCAAGAGCAAGTAGAAAAAGTAGCGACAAAATATCATACCAAAGCGTATGTTGATTACACAGAAATGCTGGAACAAGAAGAGATTGATGCAGTCTCCATTGCTGTTCCAACAAAACTTCATTATGAAGTAGCTATGTATTGCCTTGCTAAAAAAAAGCATCTCCTTCTGGAAAAACCTATTGCCACTACTGAAGAGCAGGCGAACGAGATTATTGATTGCGCACGAAAAAATAATGTCAAATTAATGATCGGCCATATTGAACGTTTTAATACTGCTGTTGTAGAGCTTAAAGAGCGGTTGGAAAAAGGAGAGTTAGGTGAAATCTATAAAATAGATGTGCAAAGAATCGGCCCATTTCCGATACGAATAGCGGATGTTGGCGTCATTGTCGATCTTTCTGTCCATGATATTGATATTATCGATTACCTTCTTTCTATGGAGCCAACTCGAATTTACGCTGAAACACAGCGAAAACTGCGAACAGAACATGAAGATTCTGTAACTGCATTGCTTCGCTATGGAAAGGAAATACACGTAATATTAAATATTAATTATCTTTCACCGACAAAAATACGGCAGTTGAAAGTGTTTGGGAAGAAAGGAATGTTTAAAGTCAATTTTCTTGATCAAGTGCTTTATTTTTATGAGAATAGGGGATTTGGCAGCGATGATTGGAATAGTGTTCTGGAAGGAGATATGAAAAAAATTCATCTCCCAAAAAAAGAACCATTATTAGTGGAAATAGATTCTTTTATTCAATGTATTAAGAACAACACAACACCGCCTGTTACCGGAGAACATGGGTTAAAAGTGTTAAAGATCGCCAATCTTCTCTTACAATCAG
>JAUYPT010000141.1 GCA_030695685.1 Nanobdellota archaeon
GACACAGTACAATTTTGCTAACCTGGGCAACATTGCAGCCTACCGTACAAATTTTCCCTATTGCGCTGGCGGCATTATCCGGGCAGAGAAGGATGGCTACAAAGACGCCTGGGAAAGAGTTGTCACAGAAGCAAACACAGAAACAACACTCTTTTTAGTTCCCCTCTTTTCGTTTCCCCTCGAAAAAGTAACAGTAGTCAAGCATCAATTGCTTCCAACCGGCATCGATACTGCCCGTGAATTGGCCTCGGATGAATCTGCAATCATTACATTAACTTATAACAAAAAAGAGCAGCCGCTCAATGATCCCTATCATCAATCATCTGCAGTATGGTCAAAAGTGTTAGACCCTGAAGTTCTTAAAGATGAAAAATTATCTTTTTTAGGAAAAGCTGATTTTAAGTATGTCGTATCAATTGACCTCCTTAATGAAAATGAGTTTAAAGGTGGTTATCGCGGCAATTGGACTGTTTCCTGGGATCAATTACAGCAAGCACAGGAAATGATCTTCCATGTTGTCAGTGATGATAATCCCAGTGAACAAGAATCACTAGAATTATTGTTAGGGTTAGGTTCGGGAGAGATTATCGCTCCCGTACCAGAGATTAAATAAATGATAAACATGGCAACCACAACGACGACGGCAGTGCAGAGGATTTTTGCGTGGATTGTTCTTCTGTTACTATTTAACCTTCCTCTGGCAACAGCACTTGAGTTTGCCAACGTTGATGCTTCTGCTGTTACTGATGACAGTGCCGTAGTGCAATGGCAAACGGATCAGCCTGCAAATAGTTTTGTGTATTATGGTGTTGACAAGCAAAATTTACAGAGCACGGGTGATGCTAACCTGGTCACGACACATCAATTGCCGTTGACTAATCTTAATGCTGACGCTACTTATTTTTATAAAGTAGAAAGCGGCGGTGAAACAGATGATAATGACGGCAACTTGTATTCTTTTACAACGTTACAGCAAGACACAGAAGCTCCAGATCTGGATCTTGATATGCCTGCAGTAGCTGCCGGACGGGAATTTATGATTACAGGAACAACCGAGGCAGGAGCAACCGTTACGATGAAAGTCAATTCCATTATTCAGAAAGTAACCACAGCAGATAGTGCTGGTGTCTTTTCATCAATAGTGCTTTTGGAAGGAAATGAAGATAATGTCATCAAAGTAGAAGTGAGTGATGCATCCGGAAATAGCGTATTTAAAGAATGGACAATCTTTGCAGATGTTACAAAACCAACGTTGAGTTTACAAGACTTTCCTCATTATCTTACCGAACGGTCATTAGAGTTGAAAGGAACAATCTCGGAAGAAAGTTCTTTTGAGATTTTTGTCAATAATCGTTCCGCGGCGAAAGGCACAGGGAAAGAAATTGACGCTCGAATTTCTTTTACAGAAGGAAAAAATACACTGGAGATTGTGTTGACGGATCTTGCAGGACTGCAAACGACGGAAACATTTACGATTGATGTTGATTCTCAGGCGCCGACAGTACGGGCGGAAATTGCTAAAGGTTATGAATATTATGAAGGCAGAGCCAGTTCCAGCATCAGCGGAACGACAAAGCCAGGAGCAAAAGTGTATCTTTACGTCTATAAGCCGTTGAGTTATGAGTTCAAGCCTGATTTTAGAAAAGCACGGGAAATAATCACTGCTGCTGAGAATGGTGAATTTACATTTGAGGATGTTGATTTTGCATCGTCATTCACGGATATTTCACTGGAAGATATTGCGCCGCGGGAAATTCCTTCCGGATTGAATGATTACACTATTGCTGCGCTGCGGGATGAAGCATCGCAGCAGCAGTTTACGTACAATGTTATTCTCATCGCTGAAGACAGGAGCGGAAGAACAGCATTCTGGCAGCATGCCGTTACTGTAAACAGTTGTCTTTCGACTGATTTTGCTTTTGCAGTTTCTTCTGTTCCGGAATTCCAGGCGCCATTCCGGCTGGTGCCGCAATTATTGGATCAGGGCAGGCAGGATATTCAGGCTGTGTTTAAACTTGATTATCAAGGAACTGGTGTTTCCAAGGAAGAGCAGGGCGGAGCAGAAATTGAACCAGCGTTCAGAATAAATACCATGCGCATCGAGAAAGCCTGTACACAGAGCCAATTAGATGATGACAAGTTTGGCCTTGGCTGTAAGATTTTGCCGCGCTCATCGCAGAAGATTGAGAATGGCGACAGAACAAGTGTCTATGCTACCTGGATTTTAGGGAGCTCTGAAGAATTAAGCAAGCGGGAAGAAAAATTTTGGGATGACTTCAAGAAAAGACAAATTGTTTTCCCATTAAAAATAACAGTGCAATATCAGGAACGGGAAGGCACAGGCCAATACAGTACACCCAAAACGCAGACATCGTGTGTTGATTTAGGCTATTTTGTGGACATTCCCATCGAAAGTAAAGAACTTCTTCCTGACTTCTTGGCAGAAGATGGTGTTAAAGCCTTAAATAAAACAATAACTCTTATTCAGGATGTTAAGCCTTATTTAGAGAAAGCGTATCTTGTCGCTGGCGTAAGCTGTATGGGTTCGTTTGCAGTGCGGTTAGTAGCGAGATGGGCGCGGATTTTTGTTTCGAAGTCTGAACCTATCCTGTCGAAAGTAGAAGAAGTGGCGGGATCAGCTGGCGGCTCTTCGGATGAAGAAAAAAAAGAAGCCTGTCCAAAAGACCAAAATGGTTTATATCTTGAAAGCACGCTGGAAAATTGGAAAGAATTGATTGATAATAATCTTGACCATAAACTTCCTTCTACCATCGTTGAAGCCTTAAAAACAGAACAAGGGACAAAAAAAATTACTTTAGATGAAGTTTGCCCCAGCACTGCCTCTGCCTGGAAATTTGAAGCTGGTTTTGATGCTGCCTATCGTTGGACGTGTGATCGCGCTTTCTGCAGAGCAGTTCCGGCAGGATGGACGGAGACAAAAGAGCTTGCTGAAATTAATTCTGTCATCGTGCAGCAGCAGCAATGTGCTGTAACGGGAAGGGGCGTTCCGTTAATGGAACGAGAAAATTGTCAGGAGTTAATTAAAAAGAATATTGTCAATATAGATCCTGTTCTGGAAGATACTGGCACCTGCTGGCAGACAGTTGATGGTACTACTTATCGCCACATTCAACCGACTGATCCACAGGAGATAGAAGATACCAAGCAAGGTGTTTTCCTGTTAACGCCAATAGGCACAAATTTAGGACCATTAGTCGCAGCCAGCAATCGTTTGCTCGTATACAAGCCTCAAGGTGCAGAATCCTATGTTGTTGGAAAAGACCAATTCTGTAAAAATGTGTGTGATGATAAGCCTGGATATGTTTATGATGATGCTGGTTCTGTTGACGGCAAGGGCTGTTATGATGAAAAGCTGGTTGGCGGCAATCCGCAATTATTTGGAAAAATTACTGCTGATACGAAGGATGGACGGCTCAATGAGAAAGACAAGTATTCCGCTGGCTATACTAGAGATTGTTTCATCAAGAAAGAAGATGGCAGCAGAAAACTTATTCGTAATCTTGCAGGAGAACCGCAGTTCCAGCAGTGTGTCTGTACGACCACAACAAAACCAATCGCAAACAAGCTTGGCGCGAGGGAAGCAATCGCGGAAAATGAAGCTGGCGTCGGGGAAGATTGGTCTTACCAACAAGATCGCCTCTTTGTGGAATCAGGAGGAACTGCAGGAACCTATTATCCAAAAATCCGTTATTATACTGGCCGTGATCTTTCTGGCGCTTTCGGTGCTGATTATTTATTGGATTATCTGAGTGCCGGGAATGATGTTCATGAAGTTAATCCTCATACGCAATTTATTGGCACTTGGCAGAGCGTCTGCCTTTCCGGGATGCTTAAGCATTTGACTTTATTGGAAAGCATTCTTCAGGGATTACGCAACTGTTTAGTGGAAGCGAAACATACAGGATTGCAGGATGCAGGCATGTGTAAGACGCTCTTCACGCAGCACGTCTGTGGCCTGATTTACAAAGCAATAGGATACCTTAATACACAATGCAGCCCGATTAATTTTGATGATGTCGATAAAGAAGGGTTATTTGGTGACGTTGGCGCAATCGTCTCGCAGGGATTCAATGCCATTCCTGCTGCACTGCAATCATCTATTGATGATGTTCAAAGTGATTATGGCAATGCTCAATTAAATCAATATTTCCGTAACGGTGCACAAGGCTTTGCACAGTCGATGTGTTTAGCTGCATTCGGCTATGATGTTCCTTTATTTAGTACAGATTTCCTCTTAGATGCTGCCTATTCGTTCCCTGTTAAGACCTCGGTTGTTTTGGTGCCGAGGGAGCGGGAATTGAGCACCTATAATCCCGCATTGCAGACGGCCGTGTTTAATTATAATATCGGCGGCGTGATTTTACCGGGATGCAAAGTACGCAATTATCGCCTGTCCTTAAAATGTATCGGTCCGGAAGATAGAGGACATCCTGGCCTTGACGAAACCTGCAACGGACAAGGCTGTGATTGTTTAAACAGAGAAGGAACAGGTGCATTTGAGGGCCAGCGGGAAAAAGTATTGAAGAGTGGATTTGGATTAACATCTGGGCAGATGTTTAGTATTCCATTAGAATCGCCGCAGCGGGTAGATTCCCATTTCCGGTATGATCACGTCAAAGTAGAATTATTTTTAGATTCAGCGGAGTCAGGCAATGCGGATAAGTGTTTCGACCAAGGGTTCTTTGACGGCAATAAAGGCATTTTCTATGAGCCTTTAATTGATGTTTCCCCGCCGATTACGCTGAGCTGCTCTGCGAGTTTGGTTAATGGGGAATATCAGTGTCCGCAGTTAGCCGGAACATTTGGATTTGGCGGTGCGTCGTTAGAAGAGCCGTTTGTCAGCTGCTGGAACAAAAAAATTGAGCAATGGACAGAGTGCAGCAGCCCTAATCTGTTTGTGAAAGGAGACGAAATTAAAGTCAGAGCGCATGTTAATTTAGATGACAAAGGAAAATGCCTCAAGCGAACCGTTCGGGGCGTTCCCGGCATCGATCCAGAAAGCCCGCCGCGGCTGCTGCAGGAAAATAGTCCTGGATTACAAACCGTGCCGGAAGTGCTCGGAATTGTCGATGAGGCTATGTTTGGCGGTGCTGTGAATACGATTCGAAAAATAGGTGGGAATTCGGAATGTCAAGAGCCTGCGTATACCGGAAACCCCGAAAGTGTAACTTCGGGAACATATTCATTTAAATTTATTAGAGTAACTGATGATACCGTGCGTTTAATTGTGCCTGCAGGTGCCATCCCTTTAGGAGAGTATAGTAGTGATAGCCAGAATAATAATTATCTTACCTCGGGAGGAGCGAACGCGTTTACCATTAGTCAGATCAACGACGTTGAATTTGATATTTATGGATTTAAAGTTAAGAACGTATTGGGAAATGTTAAAGCGACAGATTCCGATAATTTATGCACTTTTGGTGTTGTCTCAGGAACTGCAGCAGCAACTAGTTCTAACTTCCAGAACATTTTCATAACCTACGAATTGTTTGAGCGCGATGAAGCTGGAGGCTGCAACTATCTAACGCCGCGAGTGAAGACAACTGCTGGAAAAAGAGCAATTGCGACGAAAACGATTCGAATCCAGCGGGAAGAAACGGCCTTCCAGGAAATTAGTGGCTTGCATGACAGTTTTAACAAAAAAAATTACGAACAAGCTGCGTCCTTAGCGGATCAAATTATCCGGCAGAAGAATGGTGATGTCACGGATGCTGTGGCAATCTATTATTATATTGCCTCCTTGATTAAGAAGGGAGATAAAGAAAAAGATGTCACTCGTTATCAAATTCAAATTAACAACTTATTAACTTTATTTTTTACACGGAATTTGAGCGGCCAGCGTTCCGCTGATTATACACCAGAAACAAAACAGGCTCCAGAGTATCAAAAAATAAATGCCTATTTATGCGAAGTGGACCGCAATAATAATGGCCCATATCATCAAGATAGTACGATGTGCAAACCATGAAACAACGTAGTACAAGACGAGGCAATGCCATGATTGAATTGTTAGTCGTTTTAGTCATTGTTGCTATCACCAGTGCTGCAGTTCTGCTGCTGGTATCGTCAGGAATAATCTCAGTGCGGGCACAGGAAGAAGCGGTTCCATTGCTGAATACAGAATTTATTCCTTTTGGACAGGAAGGATATTTGTCAATTGATGATTTTCAATTTTGCCAGAGCGTTGATAGTAGTTATAACTGCATTAATTCTGGAAGCAGATTTCAACTAGGAGGTGAAGTCCATTTTGTGTTTACGGTTGAAAGCAGCACCCGCAATGGTGATGTCATCATTGTGGAAAACTATCGTATTAAAGCTCCAGATGGAAGATTATTGCTGGATGTTGATGCCAAGAATGATTTTTATTTTGATGCCAAAAGCAGAAAACAGCGGGAATTAATTTCATTTAAAGATTATTTTGTCGTTGGGGCAGAATTGCCTTCAGGAATTTATAGTTTGGAATTAGTGTTAGAAAATCCGCTCATTCAGAAAAAAACAACTGTGGTGAAGACATTTGAGATGGTTTAAACTGAGAATAGTAGCGATTATTGTTGCCTTGCTCTTACTGCTGAGCACTCTTTTTGTCTTTGCAGATGTATCAGATGAGATTGAGGTTACTATTAATGAGTATGATACGCAGCGCTATCGCTTTGAACGCGGTAATAGTCGATGGGAATTTTTTACTAATACTTTTAATGCCTGGCTTCCTGTGCTCGGAAATCCTCTGGGTGTTGTTGGTCCTTATCAGATAATTTCTCAAAATTTAGAAGTATTAAATGAACAGGAAGGCTATGCTTTTTTTAGAATTATAGATCAAGACCCTGCTGCTTATTTTGAAGGAATTGACATTAATTTCATTAATATTGGAGGTCTTCCAGCTGCTGGTAGTGGCAGCGGGGAGAGTACAGGGCAGAATACTGGAATAACGCCTGGAGAAAGGTCAGCAGTAATCTCTGATCAGCTTTCTTTTGGTGACCGTGCTGATTTTTGTGACTATTATGGTTTTGTGGATGAACAATGTGTTCAAGAATATGCTCTCTATCAGAATGGAGGAAAATCAACAGCTGGATGTACTTCAACACGTTGCCAGCAGCTTGATCAGGTGTGGATGAGTATTCGTGGATTATTGAATGGCATTTCTCCAGAAGCGAAGACAAGTGTGTATGATCCTGTTACTAAAACATGGGTTTCTTCAGCAGGGGCTCTGCCGACAACACCAACAACTCCTCCTGTAGGAGTGCCGGCGCCTGCTGTAGATTTGAGTACACGCCCTACAGACCAAGGTCAAAGACTGCTCTGGATTTACAATACATATAAAGATTATATTGATCTTGCAGCCAGCGAAACGAATGTGGAATGGTCATTGATCGTTGCTGTTATCGATGTAGAATCACAAGGGGATCCTCGTGCAGTATCATGCACTGGTGCAGCAGGATTAATGCAATTTATTGTCTCGACAGCCAAGGATTTGGGGTTGCGCACTACAGAAAATAACCCTGTTGTCCATGATATTCAGTGTGCTGGAAAAAATTGGGAAACGTCGCGAACCTGCCGCAATAATAATCTTAATGCCTGTGATTTTGTCAATGATGACAGGTTCAACCCAGAGATAAATATCAGAACTGGAGCTCGATATCTGCGGCAATTGTTAGATCAGCAGAATGGCAATCTTCAGCAGGCTCTCCTTCGTTATAGTGGAAATAACCCCACTTATTATAATACAGTTAATGAGAGGAAAGAAAAGATAGAAGGATTAATGGGTTAATTTTTTTATATAATTGTCTTTAGTAATATTTATTTTTATCTTCTCCTCATTTCTTTTCCGTTGCTGCCATCTGCATCGGCTTTGGACGATTCTTCTCGATTAAATCCTCAATCATCTGCAATACGAAATGAGGCCTGTTTATATTCTTAATTTCTAAATTCGTAAAGTTGTTAGGATCAGTGCCGCCGGAAATGTAAATGGTTCCGTAATTTAACAAGCGCTGAACCCGGTTTTGCCTGGAATTAATGTTCAGAACATACCCTAACGGCGTAAAATAAAAATTTAATTTTGTCTGTTTGATCAGGCCATAAATGACCATAAATTTGGAAGGGGTGATGGTATATTTTGTAACCAGTCTTTTATATTCCGGAAAAGCAAAGGAAAAGAAAGCCAGGCCGATCGCAAAATAATCAACACCGCTGCGCAGGTTGATTCCATTCCATTGCAGCAACCCCATCAGAATAAGAAGGACAAAACCGCAGCTATATTCAACAATGTATGCTTTTCGTGTTTTTCGAAGGGTTAGAATCACTTCTTCTTTGTCTGGTGCTCTCATCGCCAGCATAAAGCCACAAATGTTTATATATTTTATGCGACCTGGAGAATATAATGCCAGAGTTACCAGAAGTAGAAACAATTGTCCAGCAGCTGCGGCAAAAAATACTTCATAAGACAACATATCAACTTGATATTGTAGATTCAAAAGTTGTTGATTCTCGTATTACGCAATATCTTCCTTTTACTATCACTGCCATTTCTCGGAGAGGAAAATCAATCATCATGCACTTGGATAATGGCCGTTTTTTGCTGACGCATTTGCGGATGACAGGGCATTTTCATTATCGTGCCAAAGATCAGAAAGATGATTCCTATCAAAAGTTCCTGTGCGGCACGTTTTATTTTAACGATGGCAGTTTTTTGACTCATAATTCCATCCGCCGTTTTGGAAGCATAACCATTCATGACAAAATTAGCCTGGAAAAGATATTGTCAAAACTTGGACCGGAACCATTAGCAGAAGACTTTACCTCCCCTGATTTTGTGACGCTGCTGTCATTGTTTCCTAACGCCAATATTAAAACGAAATTGCTCGACCAGCACTGCCTTGCCGGCATTGGCAATATTTATGCGCAGGAAGCGCTGTATCATGCCGGCATTAATCCTGAGCGTAAAATTAAAGACATTTCTTCCTCAAAATTAGATAAGCTCTATAAGGAACTACGGCAGATATTATTATTGTCGATTGAAAATCAGGGTTCTACGGTTGATACGTATTCTAATCTTACCGGGCAGGGCAAGTTCCAAAATTACTTGGCAGTGTATCATCAAAAAAACTGTCCCAAAAGCCATCCCTTACAAAACATTAAAAAAGGCGGAAGAAGTACTTTCTATTGTCCACAGTGTCAAAAATAGAGGTTGGATGTTGCAACAATGATCGGAAAGCTGTTACGGAAGTTACGGGGCATACCAGAAGACGATACTAAAAATTATCCTAACCGTTTCCTTAAATTTTATTATCGCAATCATAAAAGGTTAATCAAGGAACGTCATAGTCTTTATAAGAACAAAAGAAAAAAGGGAATTTGCGTCCGCTGCAGTCAGCCAGTCATTTCGGATATTATTTTTTGCTCGTATCACCGCCAAAAACAGCAGGGATATAATCACAAAGCACGTTCTCACAAAAGCTGAACGGATTTCTTGTCGGATAATTTCTGAATCTCTTTCACGGTTCCAAATGGGAAAACATTTCCTTGATGCGTGATATAAACTGTATAAGAGCTAAGATTGGTGAGAAAAGGGCTTAACACTTGTTCTTTGAGAATATCTGTTCCTTCCAGCAGCGGTTTAAAGCTGGGAACAGCAATTAGTTCTTTTCCCTGCCATTTTCCGTGAAGAAAGCATTTGAATTTTTCCCGTTTGCTCTGATACTGTAGTGTAATTGCCGGATGTTCATGGCCAATAATGATTGTTTTTGCCTTCGTTTTGACTAATTTGTCCCCGTGAATGATCAAGACATCTCCTGTTTTGTATTCTGTGACCACTTTAATATTTCTTTTCGTCGTTATTGCAGTGATGATGGGATCATGGTTTCCTTTAATGATAACTATTTCTGCACATCTGGCAGCGCAAAAATCCAGAAATTGCAATATTTCTTTCCATTCCTGGTGTAAGATTGTGCCAAACTCATGCTTTAGATCGCCATTGATGATAATCGTTTTTGGTTTTACACTACGGAGAATTTTTTCCATCAGAGCAATAATCTCTTGTATTTGAAATTTTGGCACCAGAACGCCTTTGCGGTGCAATGCTTCTTCATACCCTAGATGAAGATCATTAATGATCAGGGCTTTTTCTTTTGTAAGCCACAACGCCGTTCCAATGATTTCTATATTCTTGCTGATTTCCATATTTTTTGGGAACGGTATTGTACCGTTATCTTTATAAATAAATTGTTTATAGGCTCTACTATAGTGCGGTGGTAGTATAGTGGCCTAGTATTCGGCGTTGCCATTATAAATGCAGAAACGCTGTGACCCGGGTTCAAAAGCCAGTTACACTGAGATTACATGTAATAGCATGAATGTCCCGGCCACCGCATTTATTCTCTTTTAATAATAGCACTTTTTAATAGTTTAGAAATTGAACTTTCCACAGTGTCTTTTTGGGTAAATCCTCAGGGTGATTTTCTTTGACGAGAATAAAAAAATTAGGTAATATTTTTAGTTTGAAGTGCACCTGCAATATGAATTAATGCATTGTAAGCTAAGCCATAATCATCTCTTTTAGCCTTATGTTTTTTTGATAAATAGTTTGCTCTCTCTGAAATTCTTTTAAGAATGATATTCTTATTAGCTCTTTGTAACTCAACCATAACTGCATCAAATTTTTTTTCAATTCCTTCAACAAGAGGAATAGAATCTCCACTGTATTCCCACTGGACCATCATTGATGACGAGACACCATATTGTATTGTTCCAAGAATCAAACCAAAAGCATAACCTAAACTCCCAATTCTTTTATCAATTTTCTCTTCATCCTTAAATTCTTCTAAAAACGCAATTGCTTGATCTAATCTTTCATTAATCCCGTCAATAAACGCTTCCTTAGCTGCTTCTGATTTTGTAAGCCCTTCTTTCACAGCAATTTTATTTTTAACTTGATTGTACTTAAGATTAAATTTTGTAATAAATTGTGCTTCTAATTCAGGAGTCAATTCAATTTTAAGTAAAGAGAATACTGTCTTTAAATCATTTAATGCGACATTTCGATTAATTCTATCCTCAAACATTTTATTCACTTCATTAGTATAAAAATGATTATTATATTTTTTATGATTATTAGCTAGTTTATTAATTTTATGATGAATCATAATAATTCTAGAATACCTCCTAACACATTTTGAAAAAATATTAAAAATAAAAAATAAAAAAAATATTCCTATCGTCGTGCAAGAACAAATACTGCTCGTAACGCAACAAGAATGGTTGCTGGAACGAAAAGCATTAAAATTCCCCGAAGAATATTGCCTATCACTGGAGCTAATGTATCCAATACGCCAACTTCTACGCCAAGGAATGATACTAGCACTAGTACTGTTCCACTGGTTAAAAATGCAGAAACTTCTGTTGCAGCTATATTCAACACTCCGACAACAATGCCTAACAAGAATACAAGCCATAACATTGTTGATTGGTATGGTCCCGTTAATCCTAATCCCAGTAATACTGCAAGAACAAGACCAATCAGAAACGACCAGCTTCCTATCATGTTTCTACCGCTCATTTTTTTTGCCATCTTAACTATCACCTCTCTTTTTATGAGAAACTAAACCTAGCTTCTCGGAAATCTATCCTAGAGAAAAACTTTTTGGTTTAAAAGACTTTTGTTTTTGAAAGCTGATTTTGTCGTGAAAAGAGCGTTTTTTGCATAAAATATATAACTTCTGTCTTGTCTTGCACAACGTAAACAGTACGTAAACAGTAATCTTAGGTGATCAAAAATGGTAAAATCAGTCCTTGGCGCAATAGCATTAACAGCTTTATTAACTATTAATAATAATTCTTCCTGTTTTACTTCGGGACAAGTGGATAAAGGATGGAAAGAAGCTTCAGCAGAATGTCCTCCGCTTCATTATATTATGAAATGGGACGATGGCAGTTATTGTACTGTTGGATCGTTTTCGGAAAGTTCTCTACTAGGTGGAGAACGCTGTGAAGGGGCAACGAGATGCTACCGTATTTGCGACCCTCGTTGTTTTTCGGAAATTGATGATGACATTAATTTTCTCTATGATAATATGGAAAATAATAATTATATCCTCGGTAAGATAGACGATGATAAATTTAATATCCCTTATCATCAATTCCTAAAGTAGATATATTTAAACCAAAAGCTTAATAAAAACAGTACTTCTCACGAGAGTATCCCCCCTTAGTTTAGTGGCTAGAACGCTCGGCTGTAGCAGGTGTTTGACGTTCGTCTTCGAGACGCTAGGATGAAAAACACTCAGTCGTGTAGTCACCGAGAGATCCCCGGTAAACTTTGACAAGGTTGTAGTTTGGCATGGTTTGGGAAATTCGAATCTGGGAGGGGGGATTCATTTTTATAGTGCACAAATGACTCCTCTCATTTGCAAAACGCCTTCCGTAAGTCAAAGTAACCGTAAGTTTTATAAATACCCTGCTGTTTTTACCACAAAATGACAGCGTACTCTTCTACATCTAGTTGTCTTACACACATTTTATGGATAATTAGTGGGTAGATAGTATACTGTTACAATGCGTGCAGAGGACAGCAGTCCTTTGCTGGTTTGAAGGAAAAAGTTTTTCCTTTGATGTTTGCCCTGGTGGTGTAGTTCGGTCTAGCATGAAGCCCTGTCACGGCTTCGACCCGGGTTCAAAAGCCAATTACGACCATGGCATTAGAGGTGTCAGACAGTAATTGCATGGATTTCCCGGCCAGGGCGTTTAAGGCCCATTGTGGCCTTATTAATCAAGGGCCGGTAGCTCAGCTTGGTAGAGCGCTTGACTTTTATGCAAGCAAGATCCTGTGAAATCATCGATTTCGGGAGCTTCTTTACGGAAGCTATCAAGCGGTCGCGAGTTCAAAAGCCAGTTACAGTACAGCATTAAAGTGTAATTGCGGAAAGTCTCGTCCGGCCCGCTCATAGTCAACGATATTATCAGGGGGAATACAAAATCATGACGTTGGATATTACAAACCATAGTTTGGTACCAAAACATATGCGAGTAAGTGATGCGGAAAAAGAAAAGCTCTATGCACTCTATAATATTACTTCTAAAAAACTGCCTAAAATCATCATTACTGATCCTGCAATCGCAAAACTTACCGTCAAAGTAGGAGATATCATTAAAATTGAGCATCACAGCAAGACTGCCGGACTATCATCTTATTATAGAGAGGTTGCTGATGAATAAGTCCATCCTGATTAAAAAATATTTTGAAGAGAAAAAATTTGTCGAGAGTAATATTCAATCATTCAATATTTTAATGGAGAAAGGATTGCAGGAAGTAATTGAAGAAAACAAAGAGGCAGAACCAACCATCATTCCTCATAATATCGAGAAATTTAAAATCCGCTTTGGCAGAATGACTATTGGCAAACCCGAAATTACAGAAGCTGATGGCAGTAAGCGACCAATTTATCCGATGGAAGCGCGCCTGCGGAAGATTTCCTATCATGCTCCTATTTATTTAGAAGTAAGCACCTATATTAATGATGTCCAACGGGAAAATTTCATTGCTGAAGTTGGCAAGATGCCTATCATGCTCAAGAGCAAGCACTGTAATCTTGATGGCTTAAGCACGCAGGAATTAATTAAGAAAGGTGAAGATGCAACTGATCCAGGCGGATATTTTATCATTAACGGAACGGAGCGGGTTATTGTTAATGTTGAAGATTTGGCGCCGAATAATTTTATGGTGGAAAAAGAAAAAGATGGCACCTGCAGCGGCCGTTTTTTTGCTGCAAAAGGGTCGTACAAAATTCCTCATAATTTCGAACGGAAGAAAGACGGCATCTATTACATTACTTTTACCAGAGTTAAGACAATGCCGATTATTGTCGTCCTTAAAGCATTAGGATTGCTGAAGGATGAGGAAATCATGAAAGCAATTTCAACAGACAAAAACTATGAAGAAATAATCCTTAATTTGTTTGAATTTGTTGATGTCAAGACGCAGGATGATGCTATTGATTATATTGCCAAGCGGATCGGAATTGCCCAAGTAAGAGAAGTACGGATGGAAAGAACGCAGGACATTCTCGACAAATATCTCGCCATCGCCGACCGCGCTTCGATTAATCCGAAAATGTTCAACTCTTTCGTCGACGGCACCAAGTCCGGCATCGAGATGACCGCGGTGTGCAATGCCACCGGTCTCCTGCCGCAGAGCGACGGCCTGCGTTTCCCGCCGGCGACGCGCTTCGAATTGGCCGATATCTGCAAGCCAAAATCGGAAGGCGGCACGCTGGAGAAGGAAGGCGTCACCGAAGTCACCTCGTCGGTCTATCGCGACGGC
>JAUYPT010000002.1 GCA_030695685.1 Nanobdellota archaeon
AAGTGAAAATACGCATCGCACGGGAAAAGAAGCCGGCGAAGCATATTCCGGAACGTTCTACCTCAAAGTGGAAAGCCGCAAATACGATGCGTTTGTCTCCCAAGTGAAACGTATCGGAACCATCACCTCGTTTAGTGAAAATACAGATGACCTCACCGGCCAATATACTGACGTAAATATCGAACTAGAGAGCGAGAAATCCCGCCTAACCCGATATAAAGAATTGTTAGACAAAGCCGAGACGACGGCAGAAAGGATTGAGTTAACTGACCGAATTTTCGACCAGGAACGAAGAATCAAGTATCTGGAAGACAGCCTGCGGAATGTTGACCAGCAAGTCGAATACTCAACGATAACAGTTCAACTGCAGGAAAAACCGTCTGGTTATGGCTCTATTGCCCTCGTCAAATTATCGGAACTGCTGCGAAAGCTGGTGGATAGTTTCAATAATTTACTGTTCCTGCTGTTCTGGGCCCTTCCGTATGCGGTTGCTGCCTTGATTATCTGGACAGTTGTAAAGGCAGTGAAGAAAAGGAAATAGGATTTTGTTTCTTTTTTTTATTTTTATCTTTTAATTTTCTCTTTAACGAGTGTAATCAAGACATACAGCCCCAAAGCGACCATGCCCCCTACCAAGAACCAGAGCGCATAGTCCAACTGAGGAGGAGCTTGCAGCGCCATTTCCGAAATTACGGGCGCGGCAGCTTCAGCCATCGGTGCGCTTTCCATCAAGGTCTTGCGGGAAACAGTGGCCAGATCTGCTTGGCTCGAATAATTCTGCCACAGTTTAAGCACGATGCCAATGCCAGCAATAATCAAGCCTGCCGGAAGAATCCCCCGTAACTTTTCTTACAGCCCCGAAACGTGCAGAGGAGCAATAATGATATATTTATTGGCTAGCTTATAATGATTTATCTCCCGGCCCCGAGAACTGTAATGAAACTCTTCCACTATAACCAGGCCTGCTTCCTGTAATTTCTGCAGGTGGTAATGAACGGTAGAAATGGGCAACCCCAGCACGTTAGAAATGTTGGCTTCGCTGTCCTCTTTTTCTGCCAGATGATTCAATATTTTCCTACTGGTATCGCTAGTAATCGTCTCCGCTAATTTCTTGGTTTTGGCTTCATTCAGGTCCACTAAGAGGAAATTGCTTTTGGGCATCAAGCAAGTGGGGAGAATAGAAGTATAAATAGGTTGCGGTAAGTTCGAATGGGATGGAAGTTACAAGTGGTAATCTAGAATTTTTTTGTTCTAAAGATATCATGAAAATCCGCCGAAAGCGTCCTACCCCACACTAAAGTGTGGGGTTTGAACGGACGCTTTCTTCGACAGGTGGATTTTCAGGATGCAAGAAGGTAAAGCCTTCTGCACAGAAAACCAGAACGGTTTTCTTGTGCCAAAAATGTCACCATAAATGGCGGGGTTTTAAACCCCCCACAAAAATGCTTGGCGACATTTTTGTGCATAACAACGGAAACTTTTTAATCTCCTTCCCTTTCCCAGACCCTGAATGAAAAAAGAGGTCTATACCTTACGGGAACACCATACCATCCTACATCCCCTCTGCCATCAGATAGAACAACAGTATCATCCTCAAAAAACGGTCATTATTGGTATTCAAGGCGGCCAAGGCACGGGAAAGACGACCTTAAGCAATTTCCTGAAACAACACCTGGCAGCCCACGGCTTCAAGGTGCAATCGTTTTCCATTGACGACTTTTACAGTTCGTACCGGGAGAGACAAAAACTGCACCTAAGATATCCGGATAATCCTTTTTATGCCATTTCGCGGGGGCTGCCGGGAACGCATCGGGTAAAACTGCTGCGGGAAACATTACGGAAAGCAAAACGAGGAGAAGGGTTTACACTGCCGGTATTTGATAAATCATTGCATCATGGCGGAGGCGACATCTCCAAAAAAACTATCCCCATCAAAGGCCGGCAGGATTTCATCTTGTTTGAAGGCTGGTGTTTAGGACTTCCTACAGTTTCCTCCAAAGAATTGGTGCGCATCAGCGATAAATATAAACTGCCGCTTCGAACGATAGATCCAAAGCATACGTTCCATAAAATAGTCTTGCAATTCCTCCCCTCCTACCAACCCCTATGGAAATTCATCAGTTATAGGATAATGTTAAAACCGGACTCTTCAGATCTCCATGTGCAATGGCGCCGGCAGCAGGAACGCGAGTTATTGCAAAAGACCGGGAAAGGGATGAAACTGAAAGAAATAGAGCAGTTTGTGATGCCGTACCTCCCCTTCACGTACGTTTGTTATGAGAAAGTCACACCCGATGTCGTGTTGCGGATTAATGAGAAGCACGGGATGTATTCGGCAGTAATGGTATGACTGAGAAATGAAAGACCCATTGTTCATTGTGTCTATTAAATCATAAAAATGAGAAATCATCTTTTCTTTGAAGAAGTAGTGGGAACATTTAAGGAAGGTTCATGCTCTTCATCATCTTTATTCAGCAATTGCTTAAAAAAGCCATCGATATCCCATAATTTTCCAAGCTCCCGGTAAGATTTCTTTACTAATTCTTGTGGCTCAATTTTCTTTTGTAATATCTTTTGCTTTTTGCCGAGGTCGGCGAAGAAACTGTCAATC
>JAUYPT010000008.1 GCA_030695685.1 Nanobdellota archaeon
TTGGGGATAGTTTCATCAGGCGTATCGTTACCTTCTTCCGGCACTGGAAGAGCAATAACACCATCGGGAGAACCAAGATTAGGATCTGTGAAATAATCATTGGGAGGAATAATTATCTCATCATCAGGCGGCAATTCCAATGGCAATTCAATAGAGAAATCTCCTTCGTTTACCTCTTCTGTCTCATTTAGAGGTGAAGCTATACTGTCATCACGATAAGAACTTCTATTAGCATCAATAACAGGAAGAACAACAGGAAGATCGACAGAATACTCTCCTGCGGTATCGCCGATATGTACAACCGAACCGGTAATGGAGTTTGGACCGCCCATCATTGTTACCAAGACAGGCAAGGAAAGAGCAGCTAACAACAATACAAGAGCTATCTCTAACAAGAGCATTTTATTCTCCTTCCAGCTCTTTTTGTGGCTATCCATTTTTCTCTCGCGCCCGTTTTGCCAATACGGCAATGGAGTTAGCACTTTTCCCCAGCAGCGTTGCCAGCTGCTTATTGGATAATTTATGAATCTGATTCATGTACAGGACAACGCCTTCCAGCAAACTATACGAGCGGTTGGTAAACAAAGACAATGGCAGGTGATACTTCTCTTCTTTCAGCGAAAACTGTTTGCGCATCTTGTGGTGCGCCCGCTGATAGGTCGACCAAACGCTTTTAGGATGCCGATGTAATAACACTGCAATTTCTTGATAGGAAAGTTCCTTCTTTTCCTTCAGATACTTGCATAATGCTTCCGCAGGATGGAGATGATGCGAAAAAATGGACAGAGGAATATTATGCTCTTTTTTAATATCATTATACAGAGTCAAGAGCTGATCCAGTTGAAAATCCTGTGTTGTATGCAGCTGAAGCAGAAGCTGTTTTAATAATTGCTGAGAGTACTGAGAATTAAAATTAGTAAAAATGTCTTTAAATAAACCTAAATCAGCCTCTTTTTCCAATCTGCTGCGTACACCTCTTTAAAATCTGGATAAATGAATGATTATAAATTTATAAATGTTTGGACATTTATCCCTATCTGTTTAATAAAAATAATTATTTGTTTACTATATTCTCGATCTGTTAATGCTTATTGTACGGTAAAAGAGAAGGGTTTGTTTAAAAAAACGGTAAAAATAGAGTTAAATGCAATTAAAAATTGAATGAGTTTTATCTATTTTTATTAATTAAAAATCTATATTCGTTTAAAAATATCTATACTAGAAATCCAGTATAATGATTATAGTATAATAATTAATAATTTTCTAACGGGCTTTTATCAAACCACCAGATAGGATGAGTAAGAATACAGAGTTTAGCTTGTTTGCCAAGATGATTGCACATGCAGCCTTCCCTCCAGCGTGAAGAAGAGTCAGAGATATATTTCATCTCTTTACAAAAAATATCAGAATAAGCCTGATACTGTAATCCTAATTGAGGAAGGTCTTTATCTGTAACCAAAAAAGTAGATTTTCCCGGTTCGTGAGAAGAGACACCAGCTATCTTCTTATTGATAACAGATTCCAAAATAGTCTTATCACGTATAAAAAAATCATGAGCGTTCTCACCAACAAGAGCGGCAAAGTCACAGTCGTGATGAAGGCCAATTTCATGGCCTTGTTGTAATAATTGTACTAAAACCCTATAATTATCCAAGCTCGTAATGGAATATTTCCCATGCAGTCGGATAAAGTACGTCGCCTTAATTCCTAAACGATGTTCTATAACAGCAAAATTCAGCGCTAAAGCAAGATTATGGTCAATATCATGCCTTAGAATAATGATTTTAGCAGGGCTATTGTTTAATTGATCATGCTGGGAAGCATACTCTGACATTGTTACGAACTGATAGCCAAGTTTTTGTGCAGATTCTAAGCACTGCTGATAATGGCTTATGTTAAAATTACACGTTTCAGTTATAGTTTCATTCATATCTTGTACACCGCAGGCCGAGAACAATTTTTTTGTTGACAAATACCCCATTCTTACCAAACTCATCGTTGATGATTTTACTCATTGCATCTTCTAACGCTGGATTGTATAACGGCGTCGCCTTCCAATAATTGAATAATATCTCCTCATTCGGAAACTCTATGGGATTCTCAAAAGTGATTAGTTCCAAATTTCCAAAAATTTTTTTCAACAGTGGTATTGCTGTATCTTCCAGAAAACGAGACCATTGGATAAATTCATTGGAAAATGTCCCGCCTGCTCTCCTCACCAGTTCCAGAAATTCAGCGTTAGTGCCATTCGCCGGACCGCAGACAAACAAAGAGCCATTTTTGTTCAACAGAGCATAACAATCATTGAACGTTTTATGTTCATCTTGAGTATAGTATATGGCAAACGAGGAAAGTATGCGGTCAAATTTGTGAGGCACAGTTTCTGTAATCCTTGTTAAGTCGCTTTTATAGACTGTAATATTGCTAACACCCAGTTCTTCAATCTTCCGCCGGCATTTAGTTAATGATTCCTCGCTTATATCTACTCCAACAATGTTTCCATTCTCACCGACAATTTCCGGAAACTTAAACAAATGTTTGCCTGTGCCACAGCCTAAATCCAGGACAGATAAGCCAGGAGTAAGGTTCAGCTGTTCAAACAGCCATTGGTCGTAATCATACTTTTCAAAATTTTCATTAACATAGATTCGGTAATCCAGAATGGTGGAATTCGTTTCCGTTTTGACAGCGTCCATGGTCTTAATTTATCTCAAATAGTGAATATTTTTCAGCAGGAGGTTATATTTAAAGATGATGAATCTCAAATAGGAACCTACCACCACTAATCACATGCGGAATAGATATTTATACAATTACTGTTCAAAAACACAACTTTTATAAACAATATCCACGGCGATACGTCTCATTTATTGGAACGTTCTTTATAAAGGCTCCGCACCCCAGAGCCCCCATGATCGACGAAGTGAATACCCAGATACGGC
>JAUYPT010000012.1 GCA_030695685.1 Nanobdellota archaeon
TGACTGCTGATAAATCCCCTGGATAATAAACGGTGATTGATTTTGATTCTCCAGATTTAATATCATTCACATCAATAGTCAATCTTCCCCAACTAGTATCTATCCCATCACTTCCAGGTAGATGTTTGATGTTTACCCTAATAGTAAGCCAGTCTAAAGAAAATTCTGGATTATTATTATTTGTTATAGACAAATCAAGTTTAGTCCAAAAACTACTCATTGTTTTTTCTGTATTTGGATTATAATGACTTTCCCAACCTGTGGATTCCCAATCATTTACGACAACTTGATAATTTTGTCTTGCCTCCAAAATCTGTTGGGCGGTTAATATTTGTTTTTGTTCTATTTGCGAGGGTTGTGAATTATCATCTACAGAGTGAGGTAAAAAAGACCAAATGATAATTAAGCCAACTATAACAAAAAGAGTTATTGCCCACCATTCTTTATACCAGAATTTATTCTCTTTAACCATTTTATAAATAACAAACTGAACAGACTTATAAAGTTTTCTTCCTCAGCCCCCAACTTTTCGTTTGGGAAAAAATTTGGATGAAGCGAAGCGTAATCGTTTATCCTTTGTTAGACAATGTTGCGTAGCAATGTTGTGAGTTTTTTCTCGTGGTCGGATAAACGAATTTTTTTCTTTTTAGTTAGGCGACAATCTGCTATTTAGGGGTGGGTGGTCGTGGTATCAGAGTTCGCTTTAATTGAGATTAACAGTTTCTATACGCAGTACTTCCACACACATGTCCAGTGTTAAACTGGCTAAAACAGGAAGTATTGGCGTATAGAAGGTGTTAAACTGAGCCACTCTCCCACTGGACAACTTCAGGCAGAATATATAAGCACATTCAAATCACTCACTGTACCAAATAAGGTGATGACTATGTTTGAAATACTTATCCAGGAAATGAAATTACGGAACTTTTCTTCTAAGACGATAGATGTTTATCTTTATTACAACAAAGAATTCCTCCAATTCTGTCAAAAAAGCCCAAGAGATATAAGCCATAAAGATATTAGGATCTATCTCCTTCACCTTATTACAAGACAATACTCTAGCTCGACCATCAATCTTGCTCACAACGCACTGAATTTTTATTATGGGAAAATATTACAAAAAAGTGTAGACAGAATCTCTTTCCAGAAGAAAGAGCAGCGAATTAAACAGATAGCTTCAGTTGATGAAATACAAAGAATGCACTTCGCTCTGAAAAATCCAAAACACAAATTAATTCTTTCTTTGCTGTATGCTACTGGTGTCCGGGTTTCTGAGCTCGTATGTATAAAGATTAAAGACATTGATCTGGAGCGGAAACTTCTCTGTGTCCGCCAAGGGAAAGGGAAGAAAGATCGCTATACTATTCTTTCCAATGCTGTTATCGATGAAATGAAGAACTATCTTAGAACGAGACCCGATAAAAGCCCCTATCTGTTTGCATCATCTGGCGGACATATTTCTCCGCGAACAGTAGAAGAGGTGATCACACAAGCGTGCACAGAAGCACAGATACAGAAAAAGATAACTCCTCATTCTCTCCGCCACAGTTTTGCCACACATCATATGGAAGCTGGAACGAAAACAGAATACATCCAGCAGATGTTAGGCCACACCGATATCAGAACAACACGAGGATATGAGCAGATAGTGACATCGCATTTAGAAAAAATAAAAAGCCCTCATGATAACTTCATCATCTAAACTAAACTCTTCCCCGTCATCTCCTTCGGCTTCGCTATCCCAATTAATGTTAAAATCGTTGGCGCAACATCTGCCAAGCCGCCCTTTCTCAATGTAGTATTACTATTGACAATAATCAATGGAACTTGATTTGTTGTATGTGAGGTTATAAAATCACCAATCATCTCTTCGCAATTGCCATGGTCGGCAGTAATGACAACAATTCCCGGAAAGGCGTTTACAATTCTGCCGATGGCGCTGTCGACAGCTTCTACTGCTTTAACACAGGCGTTCATATTCCCCGTATGGCCGACCATGTCGCCGTTGGCAAAATTAACCACAAAAAAATCAGCATTGGGAATATTCTCCAGGACGGAATTCGTAATTGCAGATACCTTCATCAACGGTGTTTTGTCGTAATGGGCTACCTTCCTGCTGGGAATATGAATCCGCTTTTCATGCGGAAAAATACATTCGCATAAGCCATTAAAAAAATAAGTTACATGCGCCCATTTTTCAGTCTCGGCAATCCGCAGCTGTGGTACGGTATGAAGAGCAATCACTTCTCCCAGTGTTTTATGAGGAACGATAGGAGGAAAAGCAGCTGGAATTTTTACCAGAGAATCGTACTGCGTTAAGGTTACAAAATGCAGGTCAATTACTTTCCGGCGTTTAAACTGATTAAATTTTCCCCAGACAAAAGCTCTGGTTAATTCCCGAGCCCGATCAGACCGGAAATTAAAGAAAATGACAGCATCACCTTTGTCAACAACACATTTGTTGGTCAATACTGTCGGCTGGACAAACTCATCTGTTTCACCGAGAGAATATGCTTTCTTTAAAGCTTTTAGAGGATCAGCAATTTTCCTGCCTTTGCAGTTGACCATGCAGTCATAGGCCTTATGCTCGCGGTTCCAGCGATTATCACGATCCATGGCATAAAACCGGCCCATCATGGTAGCTAACGTCCCAATACCTAACTGCTGTGTTTTTCTGATCACTGCACGAAGATATTTTTCCGCTGATTTTGGCGGTGTATCTCTGCCATCCAGGAAAGCATGAATATAGACTTCTTTCAGGCCTTCTTTTTTTGCCAACTCTAACAAGGCAAACAAATGATTAATGTGTGAATGAACGCCAGCATCACTTAACAAGCCCATCAGATGTAGTTTTTCATTCTTTTTTTTGGCATGGCGAACTGCCCGCAGCAATACGTTGTTACGGAAAAAAGATTTATCCTTAATCGCTGTATTGATACGCACGAAATCAGAATCAATAATTCTGCCGGCGCCGATCGTTAAATGGCCGACTTCAGAATTTCCCATCACACCTGAAGGCAATCCTACTGCCGGCCCAGATGCCTGAAGGAGAGCATGAGAATGATTCTTCCATAATTTATCGAAAACAGGAGTTTTCGCTAATTGAAGCGCATTCCCTCTTTTTTGTTTTCGCATACCCCAGCCATCGAGGATTAACAACAACACCTTCTGCATAGTTTATAGAATAGGTTTTGAAGATATAAATATTTACTTTTTTTGTGCTCTGTAGAAAATGTCCCGTTCGTGGCGCTTCCAAGAGAAGAGCGTTGCTCGGATTGAAGCGCAACCTTGCTGTCTGACGACTAGCTAACGGCACTCACTGGTGACATTCACGACATTTTCTACAGAGCCCCTTTTAGACTAATATTTATATAGTCTACAGTATTATACATTTATGATGAATAAAAGAGGTATTTCCCCTGTATTAGCGTCAGTTTTTTTAATTTCTCTTGCTGTTGCTTTGGGTATTGGCATCATGACTTTTGGGCGGGCGCAGGTAGAGCAGGAAGCGCAGTGTGCAATTGACGTTAATTTGAAAATGTCAACCATTGACCCTTCTGCGCAGTTCTGCTACGACCCCGCAAATAAACTCATTCATCTTACCATTGAAAACGGTGTTAATATTAAAGTGGAAGGACTGATAGTGAATGTCATTGGCACGGAACAAGCTGAAACGTTCGAACTGAATGATGCTGTCATCGAAAAAGCAGGGAGTTATGTTAGCGTCATTCCCTATGACAGCAGTGCTGCCGGGGAAATCAGACAGATCAAAATTACACCAGCGGTTATTTTATTTGACGAAGCAGTAATCTGCATTGAAAAATCATTGACAATAGAAACAATAGAATTGTGTTAAGGAGGTATTAACAATGTCATACAATGATAAAATTTTAGACCATTATGAAAATCCCCGGAATGTAGGAACGCTAGACAAGGATGATCCTAATGTCGGCACCGGCTTAGTCGGAGCGCCTGCCTGCGGTGATGTCATGCGGCTGCAGATGAGGATTGTGCCGGAATATACTATTAAAACAAGCAGTGGAAAAGAATACACGCTTCCTTTGGATTTGATTGTTGTTGATCATCAGCCTGTACGTTTTGCGGTTGGTGATACTTTATTGCGCTGGCAGGAAGCTGAGACAGACTCCATACAATATGTTAGTGATATCAGCGATATCATTCAGGATGCCAAATTCAAGACATTTGGCTGCGGCTCCGCGATTGCCTCTTCTTCATTGGTTACAGAATGGGTGAAAGGCAAAAATGTTGAATATGCTGAGAGCATTCAAAATTCTCAGATAGTCGAAGAATTAAGCCTGCCGCCAGTGAAAGTGCATTGTTCCGTTTTGGCGGAAGATGCCGTAAAAGCAGCGATTGCTGATTGGCGGAAGAAAAAGAAAGATGGGATTTATGAAAGTGTTAAGCCTGAGAGTGATCTTCAAAATAGAAAATATGGCGATGGCTAGATTCTTTCCATCTCTTGTTCAATTAATTGTTTTATCTCTTCAATGTTTTTAATTCCCTTGATAAATTTTCCTTGCGGATAGATACAGATGACGCCGCCGTCAGGATTACAGAAGCCAAGACAGCTGACTTTAGTGCAATAGACATCTCTCGCCCAGCCATTCTGCAGTATCCAGTGCTTGATTTCTTTCACTTGCTCTGCAGTCATCTTCGGCCCGCAGCTGGGTTTAGGATGTCCTGCCTCACGCTGGTTGATGCAGACAAAAACGTGCAGTTTTGGCTTGAAATAGGAAATGTCTTCCATTACTGTTTATGTAGCAGTTTCTTTTTTTAGCTTTATGGTACAAAGTTTTTTAATAATAGCGATATTCTTTTCGTTCATGGAAGTAGAGATTGATTTGCTGAAATCCGTGGACGAAAATGCAGGGACTTACTTTAATTTGGCGAAGAAAACCAGGAAGAAGATCGAAGGGGCACAGAAGGCGCTAAAAGAGAGTATTGAAACGCTGGAAAAGCTGAAACAGCAGGAATCAGCGTTTGTTGAGGAAGCAGCACAGAAAAAAGTAAAAGAAGAACGAAAACGGGAATGGTATGAGAAATTCCACTGGTTTATGTCTTCCGAAGGCTTTCTCTGCATTGGCGGGAAGGATGCTACCTCAAATGATCTCATCATTAAGAAACATTTGGAAAAGAATGATTTAGTATTGCATACAGAAATGGCTGGATCGCCTTTCTTTATCATTAAAAACGGGCAGGAAGCAGGAGAAGAAACGATACAAGAAGCAGCACAGGCGGTAGCCGTTTATTCCCGTGCCTGGAAGTTAGGCCATGGCAGTGCTGATGTTTTTTATGCCAAGCCGGAACAAGTGAGTAAAGAAGCGAAATCTGGAGAGTATCTGGGGAAAGGCAGTTTTATGATTTACGGCAAAACGACATATCTTCATCCGACATTAAAATATGCTATCGGTCTTGTTGAGGATGAAATTATCGGCGGTCCGGTGTCAGCGGTACAGAAAAAGACCAAGAATTATGTTGTTGTCGTTGCCGGCAGGGAGAAAAAGAGTTCGCTGGCGAAAAAGATTAAATCTAAATTGAAAGGCGGTGATTTGGATGAGATCATTAAATTCCTGCCTGCAGGCGGCGGGGAGATAAGTAAAAGAGATTAATTTTTTAAAGAGACTGCGTATTTAGGGCTGTAATGCCCTTGTCGTCTAGCCTGGATAGGACGCGAGCTTGCGGAACGGTTGTAATAAGCTCGAAGCCGGGGTTCAAATGCCAGTTACATATAATGTAATTGCTTGAAGGTCCTCGCAAGGGCGTTTTTTATTTTATTTCAAAATTCTCAAACCCTTCATACACATAACTCTGTGCTGCTCCAGTCACAAAGCCTGTTAATGAGTTTTCCTGAGGAGGTTCAAATTCAGAACTGGCGACAACTTCCCCGTCATAGAAAAAATACTGCTTTTCCCCTTCCTTAAATGTATACCCTACCCAGTGCGGGCGGTCATTGAAAAGGATAACATTTTCTACTACCATCTGCGGGGTTCCTACGACTACTTTATTTTCATAATGATAATAGATTAAATTTACGCCGGGAACAGTGGCAGAAGAAAATAATACAACTACCGGGTCAACTTCTTCTTGGTCATAATTATTATTCAATTGCCCGTTGAACATTCCTTCCTGATTATTTTCAAAATCGCCAAGCTGCATTTCTGTCGGTGCTGGCGGCAGTTCTTTTGTATTGAATGTATGGAAAATCATAAAGATGCCGGAAAACAAAACGATAACAATGACAACACTGGCAATAAAATAATTATTTTTTTTTGCTGCCATTTTTACTATAGAAATAATAAAACTATATAAAATTTATCCAAATGACGATCCGCAGCCGCAGCTTTTGGTGGCATGTTTATTTTCAAACTTAAATCCTCCTCCATTGAGAGATGTTACATAGCGGAGAATAGATCCTTCCAAATGCATACTACTGTTAGGATCAATAAAAATTGTGACGCCGTACTGTTCAAATGTATTGTCAAATTCAAACTTTCTGTCATTAAATTCAAGAACATACTGCAATCCTGCACACCCGCCGCCGCGGACACCTAACCGCAGTTCGTATGACTTCTTTTCGGCATCACAGGCTTCTTTAAATTTTGCTGCTGCTTTCGGTGTTAAGGCAACAATATCTTCCAAATATTCTTCCACAGGATTATCATCACCAGAAAGTGCCTTAACTTCTTCCATCTACGAGAGTATATTCTTGAACTATAAAAGTGTTGTTAAAGAGAACTTTGCAAAGTTCTCTACAGATTGAACGTTTTTAATTTTGGTATGTCTGCATTGCAATATGGGCAGCTGTACGGCGTTTTGCGCACCGGATCGTATTTGAAGTCATATTTGCAGCTAAAACATTTGCATTTGACTAAGTTTGATCCGGCTATTTTTGAGAATTGGGCTTGTGTTTCTACTTTGCGCTGGCGGGACGCTTTTTCTAAATACTCATCATCCTGATCCCAGCCGGCAGGTTTTGGTGGCTCGACTTTTACTTCCTGTTTTACCGGCTCTTTCCCGCTTTGGCAGCGCGGGCAGACGACCTGCCTCCATTTATAATGAAGCTTAAACTGGTCTGCCGGGGCAGAACGATTGCAGACTTTACATAAAATCGTTACTTCCATAGTTAAACGGAATAAAAATCTACTATTTATATTTTATATAAGTCGAGAATATATATTAGACCACTTTTATTTGTACTATCTTCTGTATTTTTTCCTTAAAATAGGGCTGTTTTATACAATTCCGCACACAGTCGTCTAATGTAGGATGCTGTACCTGGACAGAGGCATAGATATGGCCATTTTTAGCCATTGTTTTACGGTGTTCTTTCTTAAACTGAGCAACAAATTCTGTCATTTTTAATGGTGGGCCTGCTCTCAATTCCAGTTTAGGAACCTGCTTTTTCCGGAGGAAAAAATACAATGATGCTTTTGGATGATTCCATTCCCATCCTGATTCCGTGATCTCATATGGCTGCATTTTTTGTTCCACAAAATGAAATGCTTTTTTTAATTTATATCCAACAACATCTTTTTTTCCATCGAGAGGGACCATTTCTACAAAAACGAGATTCTGTTTTCTTTTTGCTGCTTCAATTTGAAGATGCTTCAATTCTCTTTTTTTGCTCATAAAAAATTCCGGCTGCGGCTTTTTGAGAAATTCTTTCGCTGCTTTCTTAAATGCAATACATTTTTCGATTGAGAGGGCAGCAGCTGCATTCCTATTTTTGTCGACGGGATCAACGACAATTAATGGCGATGTTAATTTTGATTTATTCATCTGAAACAGTGCATCTCTTTTCGGATACTGTTTTTCTGTGTCGACAACATCCTGCACTTTCCACGCCTGCGCTGCCTGCAGCAACTTTTGGAATGAGCCGTACTGAACAATCAGTATTTCCAAGACGTAGCCGCTGAATCCACCAATATATGATTCTGCACCATACACATCCTGCGCCTGGCAAAACTGCTTTGCTAACCTAATTTCATCTTTCAGCTTTTGTGCCTTCTTGTTTACCCATGAAGAATGGAGCGGAGAAATATAGGTAATATTAAGCGCTTTTTTTGCGGAACTGATTTTAAGAATGGGCACGATTTCGATATTGAAGTTATCAACCCGCAGTTGAAAGTAATCCCTGCTTCCGTGAACTCGGTCTATTTTTGTTTTCGGAAATATTTTCCGCAGCTGCGGCTCCAGAATATCTGATAACAGTGCGGATTTTTGTGCATACTGAGTATAGGGAAAAAGCACAAAAATATCCAGATCATGGTTTCCTGCCAGCCAGGTGTCTTTGGCACCGCTTCCTCCTAAAATTGCGTTTCCATCCTTTACTGTAGCATTAATCTTGCGCAATAGTTCTGAGATGGTTACTTTAAATTTGTGCTGTTCTACCGCTGTGGGCTTAATTTTAGATAGTACTTCCTTGATCATTTTTCTGTTAATGTTGTCTCTTAATATAAATTTATTGAGAGCGAG
>JAUYPT010000015.1 GCA_030695685.1 Nanobdellota archaeon
ACAGATGGTCAAAGCTTTTTTTAAAAACCTTCTTCAGAAATTAAGCCTTAATCCATTTGGAAGAAAGACGCATATTAAGCTCGGCCTTTATGGTCCGCCGAATGGTGGCAAATCAACGTTAGCTAACAAAATATGTCAGGATTGGCTCGGAGAAGAGATGTCAACGGTGTCTCATATTGCCCACGAGACGCGGGAAATCAAGATTAAGGAGCAGCTTAACATTAAGAACAAGAAAGGCAAGGAATTAACGTTTTCTTTGGTCGATACGCCAGGTATTGCCACCAAAATAGATTATGAAGAATTTATTAAAAAAGGCTTGAAAAAAGTAGACGCCAAAAAGCGGGCCAAAGAAGCAACAAAAGGAGTTATTGATTCTATCAAATGGCTTGATAATATGGATGCGGTGGTAGTCGTCTTAGACGCTACAAAAGATCCGTACTCACAAGTCAATATTACCATCATCGGCAACTTACAAGCCCGTGATATTCCCGTCATCATTGCTGCAAATAAGATCGATTTACGAAAAGCAGACATTGAAATCATTAAAGCGGCGTTCCCGCAGTATGAAGTGATCGGCATTTCAGCAAAATATGGCAAAAATGTGGAAGAGTTTTACGAACAGCTCTTTAAACTATCAAAATAAACAAATTTAAAAACTCTAAAAAAATGATTATCAACAAAAGAGGTTCAGCGCAACAATGGTAACGTTTCAGTTCATCCCTTATCATGAGATTGAAAACTTAACGTCTGCCAAACGGGTAAACAAACTTCTCAATATTGTTAAGGGTGAGCGCATCGTGATTATGGAAGGGCGCCTGCGCAAGGAAGAAGAAGCTGATTTAATTGAGATTACGATGGAAGAAATTGATGCTAAATTCAAAGGGATTGAATTAAGTGTCATTTATCCTGATAAAAGCAAGCAAGATCCCATGCAGCGCGTGAAAGGAACATTTGCAACTATCCTTTTAGGCGACCGCCAAGGATTAACAATCATCGGCCCGGCGTCTATCATCAAGAAAATTGAACGCAATCCGGATAAAATTGAATTGTTTACGAAAGAAGCACGAAGCCGCTACCGCGGTAAAAAGCAAAAAAAACTTGTCAATAAAGAATAAGGAAAACAATGCCTCACCAGTGTGTCCGCTGCAATACCTTCTACCCTGACGGTGCTCAAGAAATTTTAAAGGGCTGTAGTTGCGGCGCCCGGCTTTTTTTCTATATTAAAAAGAAACATCTTGATGAAGGAAAAGAATTAATCAGTAATTTGAGTGATGATGATAAAAAACAGATCGAAACGGATGTTAAAGAAATTCTCTATATCAAAGAAGAACCAGATACACCGGTTGTTCTGGATGTGGAATCAATCCGAGTTTTAAAGCCCGGAAAATACGAGCTTGATCTTGTCCATCTCTTCAAGAAAGATCCCTTAATTATCAAATTAGATGAAGGGAAATATATCATTGATTTGGGACAGGCATTTAAAGCGAATTTAAAGTGATGAGTATGTCAGCGTACGAAATTATATATTTAATAAGAGAACCAATGTCAACGAGGCAAGTTTTTGGAGGTTTGCCACTACAAGAAGAGTTTCCCTCTACAAGCAGAGACATTAGAGCGTATCGCATTCGACGAGATCAGATAGATGCTGATGATGATACCACTGCTCTCAAAGAAGCACGAAGAATAAAGCACAATAGCATCGATGATTGTTATACCCAATCGCGGATTGTCAGTATCTCTACCATGAAAGGTTTAACGCTTAACATCAATAAACTGGTGGAAGAATTTGATCGGTTTTAAAATTACAATTTTGTTTTCTGTGCTTTATCTGAAATAATAGCGCTATGGCCAGATTCATCCTCAAGAATGATTTTTAATTTTTCCCTGCCAACAATGACCTTGTTTAATTTCTTGATTAAATTCCGTGCTTTCTTTTTTGCCGATTCATCATCTTCAGCATCTCCCGCAGACTGGATCATTTTTTTAATCCGTTCCAGCAAGCCTTCGATATTTGTAATATAGCCCTCCGATGCCGGGCCCGGCTCCATCGTAATCACATGCGGAATTTTTAACCGTGCTTCACCGGATTTGACAATTTTAATACTCATATCTTCTTCAGAATCAACTTCAAGAGTATAACGGCAGGGTTCTTTTTGTTCTGCCGGTTCCACGTCTGCCTTGCGGTAGCCGCAGGCAGTGCATTCCATGGAAAGAACGAACACTTTACCAAAATAAGGGATGTCAATTTCATCTTCCCGCAATGTTAATTCCTTAGCATTGCAAAAATGACATTGCTGTCCTTTGATCTCTGACATAAACGGGAAAAAGAAAGAATTGTTTAAAAAGATTGTGTTTGTATTTTATTATCTCTACGTTGCAACTTTGAAAGAGAAATGTATATAAAGAAGTGATATTATTTTCAGGCTGTTGCACCGGTAGTATAATGGCCAGTATTCCGGCCTTCCATTCACAGAAGATGAAAGCCGGCTGTCCGGGAAACACTAGGGGTCGAGTGTTCGGAAATTCGAATCCCGGCCGGTGCATCGACCCCATTTGTCGTGTCCCGACCCAAAAAGTGGCATGACCGCAGGTGGTGCATTGACTGGTTCTGTTGATGCACAACCTGTTGTTCCTCAAAAGTGGAACCATGCTTATAAACGAGTTCTGGCTTTCATCGAGACACCATGGCTGAGGACGACTTATACGGCAGCAAGCGGCGATACGAGCGGTTCGTCGAGAAGATGGATCAGCTTGCGGTTCCGCTTCATTCAGGACACTACTACTGCAAGAACCCGGCGAACCTGAAGTACTTTCACAAGGTAATTACCTACTTCGAGGCGAAGGATCTGAGCTACATCCGGCGGAATCGCGTGTTCCACTTCCTGCGATTGATTACCTACGTTGTGGAGAAGGACCTCGTTGACTGCGATCGAGAAGACATTGACCGGCTGGTAGCCTTCAGCCACCGAACACACAAGACAGCCTACAGCAAAGGGGATGCAGTCAAGGAGATCAAGATCATCTGGAAGATGCTCTTCCCGGAGCGAGACCATCTCGGGCGTATCGATGAGACACGGACTCCCTACGTCGTTCGGCATCTCTCGCGAGCAATCGATCGCAGCAAGGAGAAGCTGCGCAACGATCGGCTCACGTGGGACGAGTTCGGTAAGCTGGTGAACTTCTTCGGGCAGGACAAGCGGCTGCAGGCGTACCTCACGCTTGCCGTGGAATCGCTGGCTCGGCCTCAGGAACTGCTCTACACCCGGATCAAGGATTACGAGTTCCACGACCATTTCGCCCGCGTCTGGGTATCGGAGCATGGCAAGGAAGGAACCGGA
>JAUYPT010000016.1 GCA_030695685.1 Nanobdellota archaeon
GCACGAAACTGTAACCATTCAGTGCAAACAGCAATCTGTGGAGGAAATTACTGCCGCTATCCTTAAACACTTTCAGGATAAAGATCTAACTGACACGCTTATAACCATACGCCTGAAGGGAACAGTAACTCACGGAAATGTTACTACTATTAATTTTAAAGATATTTTTGACCAGCTCTATGCTCAAAATGCCTACTTTATCATGAAAAATACTTCTGCTCTTCTATCAACAGAATTTGCAGAGATTAAAACCAGTAATTCTAGCCAGGAGAACGTTGAGGAAGAAATTATTGCAGAACATCTGCAGCAGATCAAGCTGTTTCCATTGGAAAAAGAACTGCACGTCATTAACAGTCTGCTGTTATCATTGAATACAACTAAAAAAGAAGGGGAAACAGTATATGATTTTCAGCAACGAATTGAAAGCGATGTCAATAGAATCTTAGAAATAAATATAAAAAAATAAAAAAGAAAAAATTTATTCTTCCTTACCTCTTCCGAAGAAGTACCATACAGCTGCTCCTGCTGCTAACACAACTAAGACGATGACAACAATGGTAGCAGTACTCATGCCTCCTTTAGCTGCGGCATCTCCTCCTTCCATCGCGCCTTCTTCACCAGGAGCAGTTCCAGGAGCTTGTTCTCCTGCAGCACCTTCTTCAGCTGGTGCAGATGTTCCTGCTTGGCCTTTCTCCCCAATCAGGAAGAAGCTAAATCCCGGAGTTGTTGCGGAATAGTGAACATTTGTTCCGTCATCCTGTCCAGCTGTTACAGCTAAAGCAACCCACTCATTATTGACAAGGCGGTACATCGTGACATCGCTTGCGGATAAGCCGCTGCTTTGCAGCCAGGACTTCTCAACCCTGAATTCTATCTTCCGGTTGGTAAGATCACTTTCTTTCAAAGCAGTACTTGTGGTAACTTCCACAACTTTGTACATTTTCTTGGTGAACGCTTCTGCTGTTAAAGGAGCGTTGTCCCGCTTGGAAACTCGCACCCAGCCTCCATATGAAGTCTGTGTAACGCCAAAGCTGACTTTGGTAACGCCAACACTCTTGTCGGTAACGTCAACAACGGCAACTTCACCAGCGTTTAAGGAATTCCAGCTTCGCTGACCAAACGTTCCTGATGATCCGGATGATGATCCTCCACCAGAGCCGCCAGTGCCGCTGCCACCATCAGTTGCTTCCACAACAGTAAATGTACCAGTTTTTGTTCCTCTGTTGCCAGATTTATCAGTCGCAGCACATTCAGTGGAAGTTTTTCCGCCAACACTATCAGCAGTTGTTGTATCCGTACTTAATCCAGTTCCACTAAATTTAACTGCTCCTTTAACACCAGCTAATGCATCCGAAGCAGTACAAGTACAAGTTACAGTATCACCTACTTGTGGTTCAGCAGGACTGCAACTTACACTAACTGATGGATTTGTTTTATCCACAATGACGGTAATATTCTCCGTATAGTTAAAGTTTCCAAATCCGTCTTCAGCAAAGACTCGTAGCTGGTATCTGCCTTCAGTAAGATTGGAAAAATTAATACCAGCAGTAAAGTTAACAATGCCATTTGTCGGTGAAAGGTCAATGTTAATGCCTTGAAGGAAAGAGTTATTACCAGCTGAAGTGTTTTTATCCTTCCCATTACCAATTAATGAAATGTTTACGTCGTTAGTGTCAGAAACTCTGTCAAAGACGAGTAAAACATTTGTTATAGTGGAAGAGTTAGTTCCACTACCTTGGAAAATACCAGTGGCATTAGTCATAGACACAACAAAGGTTTGGTTACCAGACTTGGCACTATAAAACAGTTCAGATGTGGAATTGATAGATACATTAACCTGTCCGCTCACCCCAAACGTTACTGGCGGCGTAATGTTAATATTGCCAGATTGGTCTGTCGTGTACGCTCTTAATTCCCATGTTCCACCAGGAAGATTGGAAATGTTGTATACAGCACTGTAAACCCCAGAACGGTTGCCAAGGACCGTATTAGGAATAGCAGTTTTTTCAGCAGTAATGTTAAACCGTGTACTGTTTCTCAAGCTGAAAAATTCAAAGAAAACCGAATTAACACCGGAAAGCTGTTCTAGGACAGTAACATTAAATGTTATGTTACCACCACTAGGTATTATATTATCCCGTGAAAAGTTAATGCTTGCGGGTCCTGTCGCACCAGCAGCACCTGTCGCACCAGCAGTAGTATTTAAATAACTTAACATTATAGTAGCATTTGGTTTTGTATTATCAACAGTAATGTTAAAGCTGGTTGTATTTATAGTCTGTTGATAACTAAATGGATCACCAAGATCACTTAGGTTGTAAACGGCGACACTTACATTATATACACCATCTGGAAGAATAGTAGTATCAAATGAAGTTGTAAAAAGAGTGGTATTTCGAGAATTGTTATTAATGGTAGTGGTAGCCATAATTGTCCCATTAGCTGCTGCTTCTGTATCATCAAAAGCAAAAGTCCAAAATATACTTGTATTCACAAAGAAACTAGCGTTTCCTCGAATAGATACAGTTAGGTTAGTAGTGCCACTAATGTTTGCACTAACGTTACTAGCTTGAAATGTTTTTGGACCAGTACCTATACCTGTACCAAACTTAATATCGTCAGGAGTAATAGTCGTATTTCCCAACGCCAATACTAATAAAGCAACTGATAAAACTACTAAGAACCACAAAAATAACTTTTTATTTTTCATTGAATACCACCTTTCATTTGAAATTTCATTTTCATCATGATTTTATTGATACATGAACCTTGTTCTAGAACAAGAAAACAATCCTCTTTATATTATTTTAGTTTAATTCAAAAGTAGTTACAAACTTCTCTGTAGACGACAAAGAGGATGATAAAATGAATATAATAAGATAGGAGTATTATACAAATGAGTATTATTCTGGACAAGCCTCATTTAAGATAACATATTTATATCCATAATATTTTTGTAAGAGCATGAACCGGTTCTCACTGGCAGATTTTCCCGTAAAGTATAAACGAGTATTGTTGCGAGTAGATTATAATCTTCCCCTCACTGAAAATAATAAAGTCAACGACAATACTAAAATTAAAGCGTCTCTTCCTACTATTAAATATCTTCTGCAGCAGAACTGCAAGATTATTATTGCAACTCATCTGGGAAGGCCAGACGGAAAAATCGTGCCGGCATTACGAACAGATCCTCTGGCAGAAGAATTACAACAATTATTGCCTAATGTATCAATAACAAAGCTGAATGACTGTATCGGCAAAGAAATCAAACAACGTATTCTGCAAGCTAATCCCAAAGACATTTTTGTCCTCGAAAATCTGCGCTTTTACAAGGAAGAAGAAAAAGATACTCTTGCTTTTGCCCATTCGCTTGCCGATTTGGCAGAAGTATATGTCAATGATGCCTTTGCCGTATCTCATCGCAAACAGGCATCAGTTCATGCCATTACCCGCTTTATACCATCACTTGCCGGTATTCTTGTTGAAAAAGAAATTATGTACTTAAATAAAGCACTCAACCCGCAGCGGCCGGCAGTGTGGATCATGGGGGGAGCAAAATTAAATAAGATTGAATTTATGAACAATGCCTTAGACAAGGCAGATAAGATCTTAGTCGGCGGCGCTCTTGCCTTTGCCTTCCTCAAAGCGCAAAAAATACCCATTGGCATGTCTAAAACAGACCATGATTCTGTCACCACGGCAGCAAAGCTGTTGCACCTGAAAAACAGGGGAAAAATTATTCTTCCTGTTGATTTTATGGTTGCAGAATCCATCTCCTCAACTGCAAAGGCCACTGCGGTACGCTATAATCAACTCCAGATGAACCAGATTGGATTAGATCTTGGCCCGGAAACAATTGCACTGTTTAAACAGCACTTGCGGCCAGCCCAGACTATTGTCTGGAACGGCCCTCTCGGATATTTTGAATTAGCGCCATTTTCAACGGCGACCAAAGAAATCGGCCGTTTTATCGGCAAATTGGCAGCAACAACGATTTGCGGCGGCGGAGAAACGGTCGAAGCCATCCACAAGTTTCATTTAGGGCATACGATGACTCATATTTCTACCGGCGGCGGTGCAACACTTGCCTTCTTATCGGGTAAAAAGCTGCCTGCAATCACTGCACTGGAAGAAAATTACCGCAAATTCAAGAACAGCTTTGGATAAGAATATCTGAAAGATAGGGGAGTTGTGCAAATTTTACAA
The DNA here is from genome assembly GCA_030695685.1 of Nanobdellota archaeon. Taxonomy (GTDB): domain Archaea; phylum Nanobdellota; class Nanobdellia; order Woesearchaeales; family GW2011-AR9; genus JAUYPT01. The sequence goes on from JAUYPT010000016.1 coordinate 4,207, forward strand.
ACTGTGCTGGTGTGAAGCCTATTCAGCTTCTCCGCTTCGCCTAAACTCAGGTCGAACAGCAGAACTCTGCGAGGCTTTCTTCATAGGCAAATACACACCAGCACTCGTTTCGCACCAACCCCGAAGAGATAGAAACATTTAAAAATAATCTTTCTTTTCTGGGTAGCAATAGGAGGTTAGGTGATATATTTCTACCACAATTACAATGGATACTAACATGGGAGAGCAATTGAAAACAGGCACGACAACGATCGGCATTATGTGTAAAGACGGTGTTGTTTTAGCAGCAGATAAAAGAGCCACTGCAGGATCAATGATTGTCGATAAGCGAGCTGAAAAAGTTCATCTTCTTACTGACGATTTTGCGGTAACGATTGCCGGAACGGTTTCCGATGCCCAGCTGCTGATAAAACTCAGCCGCGCGGAATTAAAA
>JAUYPT010000019.1 GCA_030695685.1 Nanobdellota archaeon
GCCAAAACGGCCGCCGCCAAGGCGCTGTGCTTCAATTTCCGTTTCTAAAAGCATTAAAATATCTCCTACCTGGACCGGACCCTTAACATTTCGCCGGATAGCTTTACCCTGATCTCGCCCGTCTAAGATTTGGCACATTACCTGTGTCAATTCCCCTCGAGCACCAGCTCTCACAACTATTTCTTTCACTTCAGAAGGAATTCCGGGTGTAAATTTAATTTCACCTTCTATTCTTTCAGCAGCATCGTCTTTTCTGCCTTTGGGAATATTCTTGGTATTGGTATCTTTTTCCATCATCTACACCTTTAGCGTAACGATTTTGCCAATGCGTCGACAGCAGATTTCGCTTCTCCTTCTTTGACGATGGCAACAGCAGCGGTTCCTACTGCTAAGCCTGCAGCTGCTCCAAGTTCATCCTTTTTAGAAATGGCAACGCAAGGGATGTTTTTTTCCTTGCATAATAAAGGCAAGTGCATGATAATTTCCGGCGGGCTGACATCTTTCGCGTAGACAACTAACTTAGCATCGCCTTTTTCAATCGCCTTTGTCGCTTCATTTGATCCTTTCCGAATCTTACCGGTAGTACGAGCAATTTCAACTGTTTCCAATATATGTGCTTCATCAGTCATTAGAAATCACCGCCGGTGATTTCTGGGACTTCCAAAAATTTATAATTTTTGATAGACATTGTATTTACCTCAGCATAGTATTTTATTGACTATTTGACTTCATCTTAATGTTAAACTAGTAGTAACAATCAGAATAACTGTTACCTGATTACCAAATGAGGTTTTCAGGAACTTTCCTTGTACCTCGTTGAGTTAATCAACTCATTGGTAATAAGAGCTAGAACTAGGGTTTATTTAAAAAGATTGTGGTAAGATTAAAGGTATATACAAAAAATGATGATTGATTAAAATCTACTTTTTTTCTCCCATTTTATCTAAATATGCCTCAAACACCGGAAAATTAGTTTCTATGATTTTGTAATCACGATAGCGCTGCGGATCAATCCATTGAAAATGATCGTGATCTTCGCTTAAAATGACTTGAGGCGATGCTGATTCGCATTCAAAGAATGTGCCAATAATCTGCCATTGTTCGCCCTTCACCTGCGGCCGCCATTCGTGAACAAAAAAAGGCCGGCCGAGATCTACTTTTAATCCTGTTTCTTCTGTGATTTCCCGTAATAAACTTTCTTTAAAATGCTGTCCAGGCTTAACTCTGCCGCCCACTAAATCATATTTTCCACTATGAGCTCCATCATTATAATTTGACGATTCACGGAGAATAAGCACTTTGCCGTTGTGGAGTATAAACGCTTTCATCGCCACAAAGAGTTTTGGTTCCATAGTAATAAGAGAATTCAAAAGAAATAAAAATGTTTATATTCTCAAGTAGTCTCAAATAATCAAAAATTCAGCCATAATTATTATAAAATAGACACTAAATCATACTTTACAATGATCACTGATGAAATCAAGCACAAGATTGAACAGGCACTTCCCGGAGCAAGAGTAGATATTACTAACAAAAGTTCCCAACATATTGGTCATGACGCAGGCGGAGCGCATCTTGGTGTTACGGTGAAATATACAGGATTTAAAGGCAAGACAATGGTAGAGCAGCATCAGATGATTTATGCCATTTTGAAAGAAGAAATGAAGCAAAAAATTCATGCGTTAGTCATTAAAACAGAAATACTGCAAGGAGTGTAAACATGAACCCAATACTACAACAAAACATTGAAAAATTAATACAGTCACAGAAAGTGTTTTTATTTATCAAAGGAACACCAGAAAATCCCGCCTGCGGTTTTTCGCTGAGAGCTGTGCAAATCCTGCACAGCCTTAACATTAAGTTCGGCTCATTTGATGTCTTTTCCGATGAATCTATGCGGCAGGGCGTCAAGGAATATGCCAATTGGCCGACCTTCCCGCAATTGTATGTGGAAGGAAAGCTCATCGGCGGCTGTGACATCATCGAAGAAATGGCCTCCACAGGAGAACTGCAGAAGCTGCTTGCAAACCAGAAGAAATAATTTACGTATTATTACAGTTACATTTTTTATTATAACTTATACTATTACAAGGCTTTGTAGAAACCATTACTCATCTTCGCCGTTGCCGTGGCTACTCGGCTTAGCTTTTAAGACGAGCCTCGTTGACGCCACAAAATAGATGGCAACGACAGGGTTTCTACAGAGCCCTATTACAGCTTCGACATCGTCGCTCTTAATTTTTCCGCCTGATCAAAAAGCGGTTTGATGTATTCTGGATCATACCGGGCATAGTTTTTATTGCCGTCAGGGCGTTCGAAAGGAACAGTGACTACATCAATGATAGAGTGACCGATGTAATTAACTCGCTGGCCGGCTAGAAAAGCAGAAATAGCCGCGGTAATCTTATCGTCGATGGTTACCATTTTCTTTCGGGAACTGCCTTTGGCTTTCCCTTCTCTCAGAAGATGCTTAAGGCTCTTCTGATAACCATCCCACAAAGTTAAATCAGAGGCATAATAGGCTGGATTCTTTTTTGTTCCCGTGAGTGCATTAACGGTTAAATCGTCGCCGTATGGTGTTGTTCTCTCTAAAACATAGATTTTTACCTCAGGATAATTTTCCTTGGACAGCCGCTCTGCAGGAGGCGGATTAGTGATTAAGATCGTTTGCAATGCCCGCGGCCGAGAACCGGAAGGGTGGGCATCATGAACTTTACTGCTTAAAGCAGTCCTCATCACTTCAGTGATCTGATCGCCTGGAACACAGACACCTGTTTTGGCAATGGGATTAAACACTTCATGTTCAATCAGTGCCATCGGCAAGACGCCATTATTTGGCCCGGCGTTGGAAATAGGATAGTCTAAATCGGATTCTTCTCCGATGACGATATAATATTGGTAGGGATTAAAAGGTACAATTCTTCTATTGGAAGGAAAAAATTTCTCTGATTTTACCGTTTTGTTCATCTCCATTACCGGTGCTGATTTCAAGGACATGATTAGTACTTTGTTGAGGTCAGGATTATCAACGATAAGGATAGGACGATGATTGAGATCATCATTAATTTTCTTACGCATGCCGCTGGCGTAAATATCCTTCTGGTCGCGAATGAGTTCTTTTAAATCTGTTCCAACGAGTTCACCTGCCATTATCGTCTCCTCCCCTGTTCAAACAAGTGATAAGAGTTGAATGAAACTTTTTTTCTCCGGGAATGGACTGCAGAAAATTCTGCTTCCCTTTTTTTGGTTAATATTTCCTGCGCTAAAGCAGTAGGAAGGATATATTCGCTTGTCCCATTTTTGTCAACGACCATGGCCTGATACCCATTGCCGCCGCTGAAAACATCGGCTGTTGGACCAGCACTGATGACATCAAGGCCTTCCAGCAAGGCAACCTCTCGAGGAAAATCAAGCGCTGGCAGCGCATCATAAACATCTCGGGTGATAACGACATCCTTCCCGTTCTTTCGGGTGGCCAACACTTTGTGTGTCAGATCCTTGGCTTTAGAAATCATATAATTGCTGCCAGAGCCGTTTACTTGGCAAAGGTCACTTTGCCAGGTGATACCGTTGCATTCCACATCCGCAACATATCCTTGATCGCGCTGATGATCATAAGCACCGACTAAAAACCAGGCTTCATCATTGGGATCCATGACGTAGCGGAGAATTTCACCAATTTCAAACGGCAGGATAGGACGAAGATCATGATGTGATTTCCAAATCTGGATGTACTTGCTGGCTAATTCGGTAGCTTGGATGATACCGACAATCGATCCCGTTCCGGCAAGAAGGATGTTATCTTTTCCAACCTGGTAAATCTTATCTTCCCGCGATGATGACCGCGTATTTCTGCCAGACGTGCATTGCAGGTCAGAATAAATAATCAAACCACCATTAAAA
>JAUYPT010000024.1 GCA_030695685.1 Nanobdellota archaeon
CCTGATCCAAGCAATGCTAACATCGTCTATGTTCCAGAAATGATTGCCTGTGTGGCAAAAACAATCAATAAAGGGGTGAGTTGGCAGGGTTTATGCGATCAAGTCATCAGAGATGTTGAAGCACCTAATTTCAACTCACACACTTTGGCACTCGATCCAGACAATCCGAAGATAGTGTACGTACCAGGTCATACCCACGATCAAACCAGCATGCTCATCGTTTCCAAAGATGCAGGAGAACACTGGGAAAAACGCTTCACTTTTGATAAGCATTACGATTTTAATCACCTCCTGTTCTTTGGTTCTAAAATGTATCTTGCCACTCGTGATGATGGTGTTTTTGTTTCCTCTGACCAAGGTAAGAGTTGGACCAAATTTAATAAAGGTCTCCAGGATCTAAAAACTGCTCGTTTTGTGAATTTCAAAAATAATCTTTATTTGCTGGGAGCACAACTGCAATTTAATTCTCGCATGGGCGGCAATTTGTACCGCCTCACTCAGGACAAATCAGCATGGGAAAAAGTGCCGGGGCTGGAGCAAGTGACTGGCTTGGCTACGGATGGAACTACACTCTATGTGGGAACGTGGAATCCCGATCCGAAGCTCTGGATATCAACTGATGGCAATTCCTTTCAGGAGATGGCATCGCAGGGTTTGCCCCCAGGTTGGATTGGGGAAATAGTAAGTCTTGATTCGAAAATATATATTGGTGTTGCTGGCGACGGGGTTTATGTATCTTCAGATAGTGGCACTACTTTTGAAGAATTCAATAAAGGCGTTATTTCAATCGCCACACGGGAAGTGTACGTAAATCCAGCAGATGAAAATGAAATATACGTCGGAACATGGGATAGGCTGGGTTTTCATTGGTCAAGAAATGGGGGAAAGGGATACAAACGCATAGCCACCAATTTTAACGTGTTTACTCTACAAACAGATCCTCATGATTTTTCGCGAGTGTATCTGGGAAGCGAACAATTTGTCGTAGGCACTGTTTCAAAAGAAGAAAGCTCTTTCTCGGTCAAAGCAAAACCGGGAAGTAAAGATGCAATCATAAAATCAATCGCCATAGACCCGGCTGATTCTAATCACTTGCTTGCTGGTCTTGGAGCGGACCTAGCCGAAGCACCCCCAGGCGAGGGATTATGGGAATCACGTGATGGGGGAGAAAGCTGGACGAGAACGCAAGGAATTGGCAATTTTGCAGTATATTCTATTATATTTAATCCAAATGATCCAAAAATAGTCTATGCCTCAGCGTTAGGTGAAGGGGTATTTAAGAGCACTGACGGAGGGAGTCACTTTACAACTCTGGGAACCGATAATCTCAAGTACACCTATCGGCTGGCAATGTCTCCGACGGATCCTGCTATAATCGTTGCATCTTCCAATGTTTTTTTTGGACAGCTTTCTTCAGAAGAACAGACATCAGGAAAATACGGAGGGATTTTTCAAAGTAAAGACGGCGGTGCAACGTGGAAAGAGCTTACTGCCGGAATTCGAAATTACGAAGGCACTGGTCCTGATGACTTTCTCCCGTGGCTGTATAATTTCGGCCACCTGCCAAATTATGAAAATATCCTGATTGATCCAAAAAATCCAGATCATCTTGTGGTGGGCCATCATGGGGAAAATGTGGTGGAAACATTTGATGCTGGAAAGACCTGGGACAAAGTAAGAGCAAAAGAAATGGTGCCTGGCGGAGTACATAATTACGCTTACTGCTTGGGTGCCTCGTCAAGTTTCAAAAAATTCTATGCCTGCACCTGCGGTCGTGGTTTGTTTCGGGGCGTTCTGGGTGAGAAAAGTCAGATTAGTGGTGCTATTACTGATAACAGTATCTACGAACCAGAACTTCACTCGCATTCGCAGCCCCATAACGCTGCGGAAGCCAGACAATTGATTCTCTCAGGAGAATATAATCATCAGCATTAACTAAAAATTTTTATACAAATAATTTTTAAGACCTAACCAACTCATAATAATACCGGGCATAAGTTAAATTTTGTCCCGGGGGCATTGGAAGCCATTCTGTACCTAATGGGATAACCTCATAACCTTGCCATGTTTCCGGAAAATCTTTTGGAAGAGTTGTATGCATTTTTTTCCCTTCCTGCTTAGCCCTGTTAATAGCTTCTTCTAAACCACCTAAAAATTGTAGCTCCACTCTGTTGTAACCGCTTCCTGCCGTATATTCTCCATCCTTTAACAGTAAAAATATGTAAGTTCTGATTGGATTGATGTACATTTTGTTGTAGAATTTGGGCTTCATTTTTTAATTCTTCGGTTATATCTCAAAACAAACCACAAAAATTATAAATGAGCTTGAAACCCAGTTTGCTGGGGGAACATGAAACTGACTCTTGCAGAACCGAAATATCTTAAGGAAAGCATTTCTATAATTTCTGAGCTAGTCAATGAGGCACAAATCAGGATAACCCCTAATAGTATTGAGCTTGTTGCCATGGACCCTGCCAACGTGGCAATGGTCATCTTTAAATTGCTGAGCAGCTGCTTTGTGGAGTATAAGGTAGAGAAGGACCTGGAGATTGGAGTTAACCTAAGCAATTTAAAGCAGATTTTGAGAAGGGCAGGGCCAAGCGATATGCTGACTTTAGAGATGGCTGACAACAAGCTGATGATACAGCTTAAAGGAACAAGCATCAGGACATTTAGTTTGCCAATCATAGAATTAGATGAGAAAGAGCAGAAGGTTCCTGAGCTGAGCTTTAATGCCTCTATTAAATTACCTTCTTCCTTATTGAATGAAACAATTGCAGACGCTGATGTTGTGGGAGAGTCAGTAGCGTTTCTTGCAGAGCCGAAGATGTTTTCAGTCAAGGCAGAGGGGGACTTAAGCGATGCAAACATTGAGATTAAGGAGGATGAAGGGATAAAGATTTCGATTAGCGGGGGGGATAAGGAGATAAAGTCAAAGTACAGCATTGAATACCTTAAAAAAATGATTAATGGGCATAAATTAGCCGATGAAGTTTCTGTTTATTTCAGCAAAGACTATCCCCTGAAGCTGGAGTATAACTCCATTGACAGGTTAAGCCTGAGTTTTATTCTTGCGCCGAGAGTTGAGAATGAGTGAGTTTCCAAAATTTTTCTTTGGGAAAAATTTTGATTAATATTATAGAGAACTTTGAAAAATTTGCCCTTGGCAAATTTTTCAATAAATTTTAGTGCCTGCAAATCAAAAATATTGTAAATTTATTCGCAAAATTATTTTCAAGCACAGAAATATGTTGAAAAAATCAGCCTGAAGCTGATTTTTTCAAAGTCCACTATAAGGTTAAATTTATAATATCATAATTATTTTCTTTTATAATGATGTATGATATTCCATTTAATGTAAATTATGTCGTTTTTGATGGACAGCAGGCTGAAGAAATATCAGAAAACTGTGATGGAGAGAGTATTGATTCAATTGTTGAAAATGATACAAAAAAAGAAGATGTAAAAAAATCAACAATGGATGCTCCAATAACTGATTTTAGAGATTACTATGATGATGGTTTTATGCAATACAGTTTCCCAGATTATAAAGTTACAGATGATTACCTAAAGGAATTTTTACAGAGAAGAGAAGACTTTACTGAAATGGTTCCTTTGAAGTTTCTCCACATTGAGCCAAAATCCATAATGGGCGGAGTTTTGGGCTACACTTATTTAGGCGAGAATTTTATGGCGCGGAGGGAGGATTTATATGGTGAGACAGCGAGGATGGTTGATATTCACGAAAGCATACACACCCCTGATGAATATGAGACAAGAGTCATCACAAGCTGGATTATGGAGAGGCAAGAAAGGAGGTATATTAAGTAATGTTTAATTTAATAGAGAACATTAAGCTTAAGACAAAAATCAATACGT
>JAUYPT010000039.1 GCA_030695685.1 Nanobdellota archaeon
ATTGTTCTGTAAAATCAAGAAGGCTAAAGCGGGTGTGTGCCAAACACCGTAAAATTTCCTTGGCTTGACGATGTGATTTTTGGCGATAAAAATAGCTAATGTCCAGCGTCTCTTCGACAAAGATGGCCATTACTTCCAGCATCACAGGAGTTCGCCGCTCAAAGTTAACAGGATTTAACAAATGATCCAGAGCATGGCCAAATTCATGAATGCTGTCATGCCCTATTTTATCAAGAGAACGATAGGAAATAGACTGGACTATTCCCTCTGTACGGCAATAATGAGCAACAGAATCAGAAACATCTGGGTATCCTGATCGTAGTGTGTTATACGCTGCAGAGCCGCCAAACGTCATGCCAACAGACCTAATTTTATCATCGAGTGAAAAGGTCGTATCAGCAGAAAAGAGAGGCTTAAACAAAGTATAGATTTTTTCTGTCGAGGCAAGATATTTTTCGATCAGCTGTTCAGGCTCAAAACAGGTCCAAGTACCATCCCTACTCCAATTCCAATATTTATCATATGTTTCCCGATCAACAGTGTATTCTAACGTATCAACATTAAGCTCTGCAAATGATTTTCTGATGGGCACTCCATCATCCAATACTAACAAATAAAGTTCTTTGTTCATGGTTTATTTTCCTGAGCTGCGAATAAGAGAGGGTTATGATTAACAAGAGATGTTAACAGTTCCCAGCGTTGTTCAAAACGTTGCTTCTGAAAGTCTGTAGATTCCAAATTTTCCAATGGAGCAACAGCGACGGAATGAGGCTTCATGGCATAGTTTCGTTTAACACCATAATGCCGCTGCAGATGGATGGCAATAATTTCTTTCATCACATCATTAGACTTATAATAAGCGTCAGGAGTTAAGATCTTATGGAGAGCATGCCCAAACTCATGGATAACAGTTCCGTTTAATTCTATAAGACTTTTTTGCAGCAGCAGGAGTATTCCTTCTTTCTCATAAAAAGCGCCTAATGACTGCTCTTCAACAGGAGTATTTTCTTCTAATCTCTTTCGCCGGTAGGCATTTTCCACTGCAAAGGTTACTTTCGTGGCCAGCATTTTTTCCAGTAAATTATAATCTTCTTTCTCTGCAACAAGCGGCGCAAAAAGTGTATTTAATTGGGTAACAGTGCTGATAAAATCATCTGCTAGCATGTACGGCCCGTATTGAGTTTCTTTTTGTGGCCAGTGCTTCTCAAAAGTATCAATGCTGACAACATGGTCTAATCCTGATGGAGTTACGTACACTTCCATCAGCGGCACTTCTTGTAATACATTCTCTTCCAGAATTAATAATGGAATCTGATACTCCATCTTTGCCTTAAATATGAATTATATTTTAAATATTCCCCCTATAATCTATAATTTATAATGACCATAACCTTTATATAAAATCATGGCACTATTACCATACAAGAATGAGGGAGAGCTAGGCTGGCGCGCTAGTCCTGCGCTGTCACCATGAATGGACTTTACATGGAGCCGAAGCCCAAGGAAGGGCCACTTTGGTTTTCGTGGTCCCCATTGCCTTTGCTGACGGTTTGTCCTCTGGGATGAACTTGTGAGGAACCAGGTCAGATCCGGAAGGAAGCAGCCTTAACTTTCAATCTTCATGTTCAGAGGGGTGCAATCCCGAGAAGCTTTGGGGGTTATACCATGAAGGCCAGAACAGTTCGACTGCGGGCGTGCCCCTAATCTTCTTCCAGATCATAATCTTTATTGGGATCAATATCTTCCAGACGCTGCAGTTTTAGTTTACCTAGGACGCCGGCAAGAGCATCTTCAAGAGATGGTTCGTCAGTGATTGTCAGGCTCTGAAGACAATTCCCTGCGCGAACTCCTTCTTTTTGTCGATCATACATCCTGTGGCAATCCTGGCATCGAAGAAGATGCTCACTGATATAACGGCTGATTTCAACTTCATTTTCTCCATAGTTTTGTTCCCGGAGAGACTGCAGTGCATCATTATACCGCGTGGAAGGATGGTTACATTTCAAATCAGCAAATTCCATCAGATCATTTTCCGTCAGTCCAATATCCTTACAAAAATAATAATCATCCATAATTCAGCTAAAGTAAAAACTATTTAAAAATGTAATGAAAAAAACAAGATTAATCTTTATTCCAATTCTAAATTCTCAAATTCCTCAAGATCAATGTCTTCATCAAGAATCTGGTTAAAATCATCAAGTTCATCCAGTCCATCGGCAATTTCTCCTTCTTCCGGGCTTTCTGCTGCCGAGTCTGCTGTTAATTCTTCCAACTTCTCTGAAACCTGGCAGCCAAGTAAAACAACTGCTGTCATCAGCAAGATGATAATTAATAGTATTTTCATGATCATCTACCTCTCTAATATGAATATCATAAAATGAATAAAAAAAGAAGAATATAAAAATGTTTCTTATTCTTCCTGAGTTGAATTGGTTTCAGATTCTTCTTCATCAGATTCATTTGTTTCAGTATCTTCTGAAGTTTCATCCTCAGCATGATCTGATTCATCTGAATCTTCCTCATCCTCCGCGGCTACCTTATGCTCCAATTCTATTTCCAATTCCGGATGATCAAGGTCAGATGCCTCAACTAAAGCTATGGAGAGTGCTTTCAAATCCGCCCAGAAGTCATGCTGTTCCGTGGTCAGAGTACCGTCAATTTTCTCTTCAACCACAGTTTCATTATTCTCTTTTTCAACAACAAGTTTTAGTTTAACCTCTCCTTCAACAGACGAAAATGTTGCCAGCAGATTGTCCAGGACAGCATTTGCTTCTGCTGATAATTCTACGTTGCCATCGACTTCAACTTTTGTTTCTTCAGCTGATTGTCCATCATTATCATCCGTTTCGTTGCCATCAGGATGGCCTTCCTTTCTCAATTCCCGGTATTCTGCCAGGAATTTGCGCAAGACCGCTTTGGAATCCAATAAATCTTCCCGCACTTTTTTCTGAGCTTTGCGCCATTGCTCCAGCAGATCACGGCCGCTCTGTAAGTCATCAAAAACAGTCTGTGACTGTGCGTAATGCTCTTCTAAACGAGCGACAATTTCTTTAAATTCTCTCAACAGGTCTTCTAACTCGCTCACATCAACGCCTTGCGCTGCTAAATCATCAATACGCAATTCCATGCCATTAATGTACTCTTTATGTTTGGCAATGAGATTCTCCTGCTTGGAATTGGTAAGCATAGCCACGATGCGCCGCTGTGTTGTTCGCACTTTCTGCCAGGTATCTTTAAGGTCCTGGATTGCACTTCGCAATTCTTCCGCAGACATCTCTGCAGCAGAACTTTCCAGCGCTGCTTTTTGTGCATCTAATTCCACTTCTAATTCCAAAATGGCAGTAAATGCCGTTTCTTTCTCTTCCTCGTTAAGGACGTTAGAATGTTCTACCCGATCTAACAGCCGCTCTAATGACCGTTCCATGACAGCGATGGTTTTCAAAAGATGCTGTTGTGTTCCTTTTCGCAGCCCTTTCTTGCGCTGTTCGCAGTCATCAGTATCATCATCACATGTCTTTGCTTCTTTTCGTAATTGGGCAAGTTCTGACTTCTTCTCACGATAATCTTTCTGTGCTTCATGGTACCGATTTTTGGCAGCAAGATACTTCACGCGATTATCAGCTACTTTTTCCCGGATTGTTTCTAAGCGGTCTTTAACTTCTTCGAGTCTTTCTTTTCGCCGCTCAAGCTTATCTTCCCGATCCTCATCGGTAGTCTGATTAATCTTTTCTTCCAATCGTTCGCCGATTCGTTCAATAGCTTTGATTGCCTTTCTGACAGGCTCATTTCTCTGATCTGTCTCTTCAGTCTCATTCTCGGTATCATTATCAGAGTCTTCCCGTTCTTCAAGCCGGAGACCAAGTTTCTGTCGTGCTTTAATAGATTGGTGAGATTCTTCATCTGCACTCACTTCTATATCAGCATTTACTTCTACATCAGCATCAAGACTGGCAGTAACGCCTGGCAGGATACTTAAGACAAATAGTACCAACACGGTAATAATAGTCATTTTTTTCAACATTTGCACCATTGTGGTTGCACCTCGCGAATTCATGAGTTTAGAAGAATTTATTTTCTTTATAAAGATACTTTCTCAGGAAACTTTACAAAGCTTTAGGAAGCTTTAGCGAAGAGAATTATGGAGATCAATATTCCGATACGCTGCTGTATTTTCCCGTACAGAAAGAATTCCCACTTTACCGTCATCCAAATAACTTGCATTCCAGAATAATTGAGATGTATATTCTCCTTCGGCAACAGGAACCGCATTGCTGTCATGCGCCCGGTGTGCAGATTCATGGAAATGTCCCGTCATATTTTTGGTTATTCCTAATTCCTGATATAGTTTCCGTAAGTCTTCATTGCCGCGGTTTTCCCGTTTGAAACGGTATAATCCCTGCGCGGCAATTTCTTCAACAGCAGAAAAGGGAATATCGCCATGCTTTTGCCGAATTTCTTTTTCTTTGACGACACCAGGTAAAATACTTCCATTGACAATGTGCTGCGCAAAATAGGCCATGTCAACACCTGTTTCAAGACGATCAAATTTCCGGGGAATATGGCTGAAGACAATCGTTGTTTCCGGATTCGTTGCCAGATTCCGAAGAGTATTCATATTAACAACAGCATATCTCTCTTTAGGTTTAGAAGAAGTGCCGCCATCAGTAGTATGTAAAAAATATCCTCCATGTTCAAAAGCATTCCCGCCATGCCAGTCTGAACCAGGCAAAAAAACGAGATCGTGATCTTGCCATTCAATTTTAGGCTGAGTCATTGCATCAATAAGATTTCCATAGTGGGAAGAGAGCGTTTTCATGACAGGAATAAAAAGAGGAAGGCATTCATGGCTGCCTTCATTAACATATGTCTCTAATCCAGATTTGCCGGCAAGCTGTAAAACAAGAGCCGCATAATTCTGCTCATCTAATTGTGGATCAGGAAATTTGTCACCGACCAAATCGCCATTCAAGACTAATTTCTGCGCTCCCTCTTGTATCAGGACTTTAATTGCTACATCCACCAATCGGGGATGCGCCTGATGAATATCAGAAATAATGCCGTATTTTGTGTCCATGAATTTATTATAGAGAGGATTATTTAAAAAGTTATTGCGGAAAATGAGATGATAAAAAATTTTGTATAATGGTGTTAAGCTTCCCAGACTTTATGTCTGGGTCGAGCGTTAGCGAGAAGTATTTTGGTTGGCATAGTTGTTCCGTTAATACGACAAAGAGGCTAGTGTATGTGCACAGTTATGTTTCAATTTTACTTTTCTTGTGCACAAAATTAAACGACGATTTAATTTTGGCACAGAAATAAGATAGTTTTCTTATTTCTTGTGCCCGTAACTTCTAATTTGGTCAATAATTAAGTCCAGCATTTCAGCGATATAACTTTTATTATCGTTCTTATCAGCTTTCTCTATAGCTTGATAGTATTGTTCTCTCTTTTCAAAGGGGATAAAAAACATGGGATATCCTTTCTTCATTAAGACAAAATTCATTACAGCTCTGGAAGTTCGACCGTTTCCATCTTCAAAAGGATGAATCCAAGCAATACGGGCGTGGATTATAGCGGCTAACTCAAACGGATGAAGCTTATTTTTATTAGTATTGTACCATTTAAACAGGTTGAGTAAGTGTCTTTTAATTTCCTCATGTTTCGGTGGAATATGATTAGAACCCTGAATTTGCACATCAAAGAACCTAACTCGTCCCCCATATACTACTCCTGTGTTTTTGGTTAAAATTCCATTTACTTTTTCTAAGAGATGTTTGTTTAAATCTCCATTATAAGATTTTAGGTGTTCTAAGCATTCTCTTCCATTAATAGCTTCATTGTAATCTTCTGCTCTTACGCCAGAAGGAATAACTTTATCTTTGAGAATTAAAGCAGTTTGACGTAAGGTAAGCCTGTTACCTTCAATAGCGTTGGTATGGTAGGTAAAGCGGATAACAAAATCTTCATTAAGTTTTTCTTTAAGACTTTTTGGGATTTTTTTAAGCCATTCTTTATAGCTTTCTTTCAAATCCTGCAACGTTTCGGCATCGTGCTCGGAAAGGTAAGCGTATTCTGATTTTTTAATGAATTGCCGTGATTCTAATTCTATTTTCTTGGTAGATTGGGCTAATTCTTCTTTTGTAGGTTGTTGATCTCCTAAATAAATACGTACTTTTTTCCATTTATTTAAGCCTAAACGGATGTTTTTAGTGAGGTAGAAGTATTCTTTCTTATTGCGTTTAATAATCTCTATGTAGGCCAATATACTAATGTATGGGCACAGAATATTTAAATGTTTCTGTTAAATGTGGACATACACTTATTTGTTAGTCTAACCTAACGCCCATATGTTTAAAGTATTTTTGAATTGATCAGCTCGATGGCTCAACAAATTCAACTGAGCTTCCGCTCCTGCTCTAGCAGAACGAAACTTACTAGTTAAGCCCTTGTTATACCAACATTCAGCTAATTTCTTTTCGCCATCTGTTTTGATTGTTTCATAAGCGGCGAACTTGTCTTCTGCTTTTTTAATATCATAAAAATGCGTGAAACCGTCTTACCCCGCCCTAAAGGGACGGGGTTTGAAAAAAGACGGTTTCTAAACTACGCATTTTTAGGAGCGGAAAAATGATAATATCATTTTTTGCTCCCAAAAACGATCTTTGTCGTTTTTGCGGATGCAAAATAGCCAGAAACACTACTCCATTCATCCGCACGAAAAAGCAACGACTTTTTCGGCGTCCCAGAAAAACTATTATTTTTCTGTGGACATTGGCTAAAGCCAATGGTTTTCTGGCTATTTTTGCATAACCAAAACTAGCCATCAATTCCGACATACGAAAAATCACGGAAATATTCCATCTTCAAGCCTTGAAAACGCTCTTCTAACGGCGGCTTTACATCGACGTACTGCAGTGAATCCCAGGCTACGGAAGGAATAAAGTGAAGCGGCGCTTCAATTCGATCAAGATGAAGCGAAGAAATAGTTGTGCCTGCAGCATGTGCGACAACGCTGCGATGAAGCCCGTCGATTAAAACAGGGAGGCCATCATGTTTCTCTACCAGCGGCGGCAGATAAAATGCAAGAACATTTTTGGCATCGTATGATTCTCCATAAATCATCATTGGAGGCAGCGAGGAAATTCCTGGTGTTACATACTTTCCAAAAAGTGTCGATGTTTTGGAAATGAAATGTAAGAGTTTATCTTTCTGGACATATGTCTGTCCTAAGGCGAGAAAATGAGGAGAAACGCTCGGAAATGAAATATTCGCCGCATGATACGGGAAAATAGAATGGTCTGACTGCAGTGGAATACTACGAAGAAGTGCCTGCAATTCACTTTCCTGCATCAGAGAGATATCATGAATAAAAGCAATATCCTTTACTGAACGCACTGTTTTGTATTCCTCAAATTGACGAGGAAAAATATGAAGAATTCTTTCTTCTAATTCTTTCAGTGGAATACTAAATTTAGGGTTAAGCTGATGGTAATCACTGTTCTTAACACGACTCATGGTTGTACGCAACGTTGTAAAATTTATATAGTTTTAGGTTGGGG
>JAUYPT010000057.1 GCA_030695685.1 Nanobdellota archaeon
CCAGCCGTCCTATAATTTAGATTTTTTTCTCAATTGCTCCTAACAACCCTTGTTAGTTTCTCCATCAGTTACGTAGTCCTGATGGATTGCGTCCGCAAAGTTGAGAAAACGGCGTCTTCAAGTGCGAAGCACCATTAATAAAAAATATTGGGGGTTTTGTGGTTAGTTAATAGACACTTTGTAGTAGTTACAATAAGAACATTTATAAAGCAAGTGTTATTTTTAATAATGATATGATATCAGATTTGACAAGAATTGTAATATTGAGTGGAGCTATATTAGTTGATGATATAACTACGGCGATTGCTTGTAAAACCGAAGGAGTGCAAATTGAAAAGCAATCATGGAGAAAAAAATTAATGAATCAATTTGGTGTTTGGAAAAGTATGCCTATTCAAACAGCAATAAGTTCAGTAGCATATTATACGCCTGTCATTACAACTTATTTATTAGAAAGAAATTTTAATCCAGATGCTGATCCAAATTTATATCAATGGGTATGGTTGGGTATTACTTGTCCACCTGTTTATGCAGCTACCACAAATAAACTTTATCTTGCTTCGAAAGGAATAGAAAAACTCGTTGCAAGATACAAAGGAAAATCTGAACCCCAAACCCCTTCCAGTGAATAGCCGTTTTCTCAATTGCACCTAACGGCTATTTAACGTATCCTATACCCTTTGCTTTCCTTGACCAATTTCGTCACTAAATGTAACTTAAATTTACTCTCCGCATAGATGGTGTACAAAACGTCATTTTTCTGGACGTGGTCGTGAATTTTCTTGGACAACAATAACCCTGCGCCCTTATCCTGCGGCGCGCCGGCGATGCGGGCAATCTTGGCAATGATTTCATTATCAATCTCTTGTATTTTTCCAGACTTTGTGCTCTTGACAGGATAGGTATATTCACCAAGCGCCGGCATTTTTTGTTTGCCCTGTGCTCTCATGATATCTTTCATTTTGCGCAAGGCTTTCCCGCTTTCCAAAATTTCCCGTGCTTTTGTAATGCCATGTTTGTACTTGCCGGTCATTTCTAACAGAATTCCCGCCATCATCAATGCTTTTTCTTTTAAATCCTGCGGCGCGAGAGGATCATTCCGCAAGACAGCCATGACATCTTTCGCTTCCAGTACAGGACCAATGCCATTACCGATAGGATGAGAGCCGTCAGTGATAATGACGCGCACATTCATTTTCAATTTTTTTCCAATCAATTGAAACATCTTCTGAAGGTGATGAGCCGCCTTTCTCGTCGGCGCTTTCGTGCTTTTTCCCATCGGAATATCAATCAGGACGTGATTTGCGGTGACGGAATATTTCTTAGCCATCACCGATGCCAATAACTGCCCTTCAGCATCAATGGATAAAGGATGCTCGACATCAATAATTTTATCATCAGCAGGCGCTAAATTCATCGAGCCGCCATGAACGATGCAGCCGCCTGTTTTTTTGACAATAGAGCGTATTTTCCGTTCCGGTAATTCTACTTTGGCTAAACATTCCATTGTGTCAGCAGTTCCTGCCGGTGACGTTATTGCCCGTGAACTTGTCTTAGGAATGGTAAATCCTGCTGCCGCAATGATAGGAACAATGAGCATAGTCGTCCGATTACCAGGAACGCCGCCAATGCTATGTTTATCCAAAGTTACGTTGCCAAATTTTATCCGGCTGCCAGTATTGACCATCGCTTTCGTCAATTCGATAATTTCCGGAACACGTAAGCCCTGAATAAATGAGGCCGCCACAAAATAGGTTTTTTCGATATCCGTTAAACGGTCATTAGTGATATCATCAGTGATATGATACAACTCCTGAGAATTGAGATGCTTGCCCAGTAATTTATCCCTGATATGTTTCACTGATTCAGGCTTATCTGTTAATCGGATATCGACAACTTGCTTATCTTTAACATTAAGGCGGTCTAAAACTTCTTCAAATAAGCCGATAGACCCTTCTTTAACTGCTTTATCACTTTCCGAAATATTAAGAATGCATGTTACCTTATGGCTGTTATGTTTCACTAATATCCTATCGCCAGAGCGAAGGTCTAATCTTTGCGCATCTTTATAGTTAATGATCGCGATGAGAATGTTACCGGTAGCAATATCCATATCTTTAACTCGAAACTTCATGATTAGTTCGCTCCACGAGTTAAAGAGACCAAAAAATAGTCGATTTTTTCTGTATCTTTAACTTTAAATTTCATACAAACGATTCCTCTTTTATCTCTCCTTATTAAATACTAATCTTTTATATAATTTTGGTTTATATGCTCGAAATCTTTTTAAAGAATCAGCTATCTTGTCATCCTCATTGGGCCTGTGGTCTAGTGGCTACACATCTATCTGTGCCATACATGACAGCGCCCTTACATGTATAGGGCATTTGCCGTATACTTAGTGAGGCGTTGATCCCCGGTTCGAACGAAGTGAGAACTGGGTCACGAACGAAGTGACTCGACCCGGTTCGAAACCGAAAGTCCGGGCAGGCCCACCATTTCATTTAGAATAGAGAGAGGTTAGAGTTATGAAAAATAATATGATTGAAGGCCCATTTTTTTCGTATTCCAGCGCACAATCTGCTGCAGGAGAGATTAAAAAAGATGTATATCGAAATTCGCTCCAAAATATAGATCCAAAAATAATGCTGGTATTGGGGTCAGGCTGCGGCGATGTCGCTGATAACATCGAAACAGTTGCCGAGATTCCTTATAAAAATATCCCTTACATGCAAGAACCAACTGTGGATGGGCATAAAGGAGTATTGAAAATAGGAAAATATCATGGCAAAGATGTTCTTGGATTTCAAGGACGAAATCATTATTATGAAGGGCATTCTGCCCACGATGCCAGTTTTATGATTTATCTGGCAAAACATTTGGGTGCGGAAGTGGCAATTATGACCTCTGCTGGAGGAATAGCGCCAAAGTATAACAGTAAGCTTAGCGATAAAGAACGGTATCCTGCAAAGCCAGGTGATCTATTTTTGGTAGAAGATGTGGATCCCAATCTCCTGCCTAGCAGCTTACGTGGACCAATTTTAAAAGAAATTGGCGCACGTTTCAAGGGCACGATGAATATGTCCAGCATTTATCTTGGCCTGATGGCAAAAGAAATTGCCAAATATCAAAAAATGGAATTAGGGAGCTGCATTTATGTTCCACGGCAAGGGCCAAATTACGAAACACCATTGGAAGTTACTCTCCTTTCTCATATGTCTGCAATTGCCGGAATGCCAGTTGTGGGCGGAATGTCCTTAGTGCCGGAACTGGAAGCGGCAAACATGCTCGGAATGGAAAGTGTAGCTATTGCAGTTGTTACCAATCAGATGTTTGATCTGGAAGCACGGGAAAAAATTAAAAGTGACGCCGAGTTTGAGTTAGTTATAGTCGTTGATGAAGAAGATAGAGCTATACACACGTTAAAAGAAGGCTGTAAGATTGTCGGCAAAGGAATCCAGCAAAACCAACCACATCATGAAGAAGTAACGGCAACTGCCGGCAGCAAAAATGTAACCGAGAAATTGGAAAAACTTATTGGCGGCCTGGTTAAAGCACTACGATTCTAAAACGCATTCTTTAAAAACTCTAACTGTTTTTCGTAGTTCATGCAACAAAAAATATTTGATATGCTTTTACAAAAGGATGAACTGGGCTGGAAAGATATTCTATATAATTTAATCAAAAACGAAGAGATGGATCCCTGGGATATTAACATTACAGTACTTACCCAGAAATATATTGAACTGATTAAAAAGATGCAGCAGCATGACTTGATTATATCAGGAAAAGTACTGCTCGCTGCTGCGCTGCTGCTTAAAATCAAATCTGCCCATCTTCTTGATACTGATATTGCCAGATTAGACAGCTTACTCAATCCAACGGAAGAGGAAATTGAAGAAGAGTTATGGGATGAAATTGAAGGCGGCCGGCAAAAGAACAAAGAAAAGTATGCTCTTATCCCCCGAAACCCACAGCCGCGAAACCG
>JAUYPT010000060.1 GCA_030695685.1 Nanobdellota archaeon
TTACCAGTCCTTTCGCCTTTTTTGGGTCTTCCAGCTGTTCCACAATGGCAACTTTATAACCTCTCTTAATCAGCTTGCCAAGGTAAGGATCAAGCGCATGATAGGGAATACCTGCTAAAGGAGCCCGCTTTTCACCTTTGCCTCTGGCAGTCAATGTAATTTCTAATTCGCGAGAGGCAGTAATGGCATCCTCATAGAACATTTCATAGAAATCACCCATGCGCAGCATAATGACACAATCGGGATGCTGCCGCTTGACGTCCTGGTATTGCTGCATTCCCGGTGTTAACTGCGCCGAACTAATCTTGAGGATACTTTCTTTGGAATTATGATTATTATCAGCCATTACCAATTTATGAAGTTATCTTTTTTTAAAGATTGTTGTAATATAGTTAAAACATTAAATAATCAAACCTCAATTGCTTTAACTATATATGAAGGCGATAACAATTACTTTCTCTCAAGAAAGTTCGAAATGAAATAACAGAAAGTTTGATTATTTATCGCCTTCAGTAGATATAATCATAAATACCATAAACTAGCAAAAGGGCTCTGTAGAAAATGTCCCGTTCGTGGCGCTTCCAAGAGAAGAGCATTGCTCGGATTGAAGCGCAACCTTGCTGTCTGACGACTAGTTAACGGCACTCACTGGTGACATTCACGACATTTTCTACAGAGCCTAGCAAAAGAAAATATTTATATAGGTCTAAAAGTTAGTAAAATGATACGATGGTCAGATTATCCAAAAAAGAGAGAACGGGGTATTTTATTATTTCTCTGCTGTTAATCCTTATTTTTGCGGTCATTAGCGTTGTTGTTTTTGTGATGAATTCGACGCAGCAGATTGATGTTGTGGATGAAAAAGGAAACCTTGTCGGACAAGCTAGTATTTTTGTCATTGGAAGGAGTTCTGGTATCAGTTATAAACAAACAGTACTCAATGCGGAATCTCTCACTGTATCCAAAGCCAATGGCGCTTCCTGTACAGACGGCAGTGATGCTGATGGCACTAAAAGTATACAATGTGCATCAAAATTATGTATTAATAGCATCTGCCGGCAGTCGAATATAGCTCAAGGCGGGCAATGCATGTGGACAGATCAATGTCAAGCAGCACTTTATTGCCAAAAGCAGGGTAGTTCTACAAGCGGAACATGTGCACTACGGCTTTCCCCAGATAGTTTCTGCTCTTTCCAAGAAGACCAGTGTACGAGTGGGTATCACTGTGTCTTAAAAACCTGTGATGCCAGCGCGACGTGTGTAGCTATAGATTATCCCATCCCTGATTGCGGCGCTTATTAGAGAGATTTCTGAGGAGATATTTTAACCACTTAACAGTTAATATTTTAACAATATGTTTATAAAAAACAAGCTTATTGTGAGAATAATGGCAGTACTAGAATATAAAACACTTTCATTTCAGGAGCGGAAGGACCATCTTCTGATAACATTACTGCAATTATTCCAGACTAAAATTCCCCTGGAGGAACTGCGGCAGATTGCACCATTTACAATTCCAACATTGCATTCTATCTGCTTTTCAACAGTCGATCAAGAAAAAGCAGCAGCAAAATTCTCCTTCCTGCTGACAAAATATTTTGACCAGCTGACGACACGATTAACGGGCAATAAGGCAACCTATATCCACCGCAATTCTGGCATACCCTTAATCGGCAATGTCGCCTTTGGGATTGTCTATCGCAATTCCTCAATCATTGAAATTAAGACCAACAATGCCTGCAATCTTGATTGCGTCTATTGTTCCATTTCCGAAGGCTTATCATCCACAAAAAATGATTTTGTCATTGAAAAAGATTATATGGTAGAAGAATTGCAGAAAGTAATCGATTTTGTTGCTGAACCTGTAGAAGTTCACATCGGCGTGCAAGGCGAGCCTTTTCTGTACGCAGACATGGAAGAATTGATTGCGGATATCCAACAGATGGATATGGTTCATACTATTTCTATTGACACCAATGGCACATTGCTAACGAAAGAAAAAATTGACCGTCTGGCTAAAAATAACAAGCTGCAATTAAATCTTTCATTAGATGCCATCGATGAAAAAGCAGCTCAAACGATAGCTGGTGTCAAAAATTATAATGTTCTTCAGGTAAAAGAAATCATTGCCTCTGCTTCCCAAAAAATAAAAGTTATTGTCGCACCGGTGCTCACCTCCGGCTACAACGAAGAAGAAATGGAAAAAATCATTCTCTGGATTAAAACACTGCCTGTGCAGCCAATTTTGGGAATTCAAAATTTCCTGCGTTATAAAACTGGACGCAATCCAGCCAAGGAAATTTCCTGGGATCAATTTTATTCCCTGATTGAAAAATTAGAACTGAAACATGATATCAAGCTCAAATTACATAAGGATGATTTTAAGATTACAGAAACAAAAGTGCTGCCAAAGCCATTTCAGGAAGGCGATGTGATTACGGCAACGATAAAATCAATTGATCGGTTTCCCCATTCCGTTATCGCTGTTGCTAAAAACAGGACCATTTCTGTTCCCCATTGCGAATTTAAAATGAATAAAAGAATTAAAATCAACATTATGAGAGACAAGCATAATATTTTTGTGGGGAAGTTAGTATGATAATGTACATTAATGTGAGTGATGAACAATGCTGAATTTTAATTACCATAGCTTAAAATTGCTGCAGCCGTTAGGTGAAGTAAAATATAAATTCAATGATGACCTATCTGCTTTTATTTTTCCTGTTATTTTTCGAAACAAACATAGCCTCGTTTACAGAAGCACTTCCACTACGGTGGATAAAATTAGGTGGCTCGAGAGCATACATAATTATCGGCGGCAGCTGCGCGGCCATCTTCGCTATCTAGGAGATAATATGATTACTATCGACAATGAAAAAATGAAGCTTCAATCTAATTTAGGGCTGCTTTTCACGGTTTCTGATTATAACCAGCTCTGTACTGCCAGGGATTGCCGAAATGTACTGCCCATCGATAGAACATTTACCTCGCAGGGACCGTTATTTGCTGTTGACAGTGAATCTCTTTATGGCATTATCAGGACTTCGTATGCGGAAGGGGACGATTTAAGTACCATATTAAGAGAAAAGCTCTCACTAAAAGATATTGCTGTAGTTACGCTGCAGATGGCCGATACCTTGGATGATCTCGCTGCTAAGGATATTGTGCATCGGGACATCAAGCCGGGAAATATAATGTACGATTTTAAAACTAAAAAAGCAACCCTGATTGATTTTGGCTTAGCCTATAGCCCTGCGGAGCAGGAAAGCCCCTTTCTGTCACCGGATCTGCAAAACCTGCTGAACGAAAGGGAAGATATAGAAATGGGAAGAATTCTAGGCACGCCAGCGTACCTTTCGCCGGAACACGTTCGGGGTAATACTTCTCCGCAGTCAGATTTGTTTAGCTTTGGTTTAACATTGTATGATTTTATTGTAGGGCATAACCTCAGTTTTAAATTTGACCATCAAGATACATATGCGCTTTTTTGGTATTTGATAAATTACGAAACACCAGAAAAAAAGAAATTAATGGATGAGGTTAATCGCGCTGTGGACAGTTCATCTTTTCGGCGCCATTTTCTCCCCTGTTTAGAATCAATCTTGGATCCCGAGCCGCAGAAAAGAGAAAGGGATTCTCTTCGTACTTGTGCAGAACGTTTTCTTCATGGAAAAGAAAGATCATGGACAGAAATAATGGGTTCGTGGCTTAATAAATTTTTTTCGTTTAATTAATCTATTCCCATCATCTGTTCTAAATCGGAAAGAGTGTAATTTTCCTGTTCTTCTGGAGATATGTTTAGGTATTCCGCTAACCGTTGACCATAATCTTGTTCAGCGTTCTTAATAACAGAAGGTTGTGCTTCAAATCGCAATAAACTAAACGCTTCCTGATACATTCTCCATGTAGCACTCCTGATTTGCTCATCGCTGCAGTTTTCCAAGCACTTATTCTTCAGCGTTCTGGCTTTAGGATAGGCTATTCTATAGAGTTCAATCTGCTCTTTCCTTGTTGAAGGAAATTCCCGCAGTGTGCGGATACTTTCTGCCTGATATCTGTTCATGGTCATTTTACCACTGTAAAGTTACATTTATTTATAAAACTTACCCCAAAATTAATAAAATAACGAATTTCAGCCATTTCTATGGGCTACCCTTACGACGGACTTATTCCAGCGGCAATTCTCTATAATAACCCCGGATTAACGCGGGACGAATTTGCCCGGGCCATGCGGCCGGCGGCTATTTTTAGTTCTAAATACTGGGGCAGTCTGGAAGCTGTTGCCCGAGTTCTGCATCTTCGAGCGCACAATGGGCGTAATGATGATCTCCGCTCTTATTACATTGAAGAAAATAGAGATTTTGGGTATTTTCGCACCATGACGGACTGGGATTGGGAAGATGAAACACTAACGGTTATTCAGCGAAATCATCGCACTTTTACTGAAGAAGAATTTACGTTTGTTGATTTTTCTCCACTTCAGGAAAAAAAATTTCTGTATTCAGACTGGGCATATAGATATTGCACAGATGACGATGAGGAAGAACGTTTTCATGTTGTGGAGAAAGATCGCTTCCTTGCTCTTTTTGAGACAGATGATGACGATGGAGGAAATAATCCTGTTGATTATAATAGCGTGATAATCAAGTCTGTCATGGAACAAATTGGTCCTGAATATGAAGATACGACAATCTCTCGGTATCAGCAGCAGAAAATTCGTGTCATTCCATTTCAAGTCTATGTTGAAAAAATTAAAACATATGATTCACTGGATGATTTTTTTGAAGAATACCCTCATCTGCATCCAGTACAGCGCTTTGACTGGGCGCAGGAGAAAGGAAGATTGGAAACAGGCTTCGACTGTCCAGCGCTGCGATGGCACAGAAAGGATGATACCTATTTTCTTGATCAAGAGCATGCCAAAAAAGTATTGAAAGATAATTATTTTAACAAAGAACAGATGCGGCGTTATCCCGGCGGCAGCTGGATTGATTTAATCCTGACAGCAGAAGCAGTCAAAACAGGATTTTGGAAAGTATTGGAGCGCAGCGGTTTACAGCATCTGGTAGAATTTTTTATAGCACATCCAGAAGTTGTTCAGGTCTATAATCAGGCGCGGTTTGACATGGATATTTCTTCCTTTGCACAGAAAAAAAATTTAACAAATAGTGAATTCTTACGCTGGCGATTAGAAAATAATACCATTCATGAAACGAATCCGGAGAGTTTACGAAAAACAATAAGTATGGAAATAGAAGAACTGCAAAAGATTGCTGCACATTATCATAAGATTAGCCTTGATGTTGAATTCAAAACTGACTTTTCTGCAGAAGAAATTGAACGGTTTATAGAAATTGCAATAAAAAAAGATTAATCTGATTTTTTCCACGTATTATTTATCAGATGGTATACATCACCGCCATCGGTGACAATGCCGTAGCCTGACACCGTAACATTATGACCTTCATCAACAATATCACCATGGCTGTCTCTAAAATAATACCGTGGGGACACCTGATCACAATTGACACTGATATATCCTGTCTTACTGCTGCCTAAATCCTGATTGATTTTCTGCTCTAACTGAGCACAATAAGGATTATAATTATTATCCAACGGCGAGCAAAGATTAATGACTAATGGAAATGATAAAATAGCCGTACCGGAGAAAAAACTAGCAAAAGCTCCGGAATAATCAAATTTATTATCTGTCTTTGCCATAAGTGCCGTACAACAACGAGGTGATTTAAAAATATTGTGTATGAATGTATCTTACACTGCAAGAATTCCCAAAACATATTCTTTCAATTCTGCCGGCCAATCACGCTGAATATCTTCTTTATACTCTTTCATCTCCTGCAGGACATCCCTGCGCATATTGCCAAATTCTACTAAATGGACGAGTTCTTCTTTCACATATACAGGAACATGCTTCAAATTCCAAACCTGCAGTTTCAATTTTTCCTTGTGTTCATCTTTCTCTTGCTCTTTCCGGCGCTGCAGGTCGTCCCAGAAGGAAACGTAGGAAAATTCTTCTTTTTTCTGTTTTAATTTTTGCTTCCCTTGTTTTAAATTGATATTGGCAATGACCATCTCATGCATTCTTCTCAGGAATTCTTGCTTATCTTCCACTTTAATCACATCGCTGTAGCCGCTCATGATCAAATCAAATGCGAACGGGCTGGGAATGGTTGTCACTCTTTCTTCTACAGTCATGTCACCAGCATTGACTTTGCCGATGATTTCCTGTGCATGAGTATAATCCATTAAATCCTCTAACACTTCCCGCCGTGCTTCTTTCAGTATCGGAAATTGGTCGCTGATTCGTTTAACAGCATTAAACAAAATTTTGCTGCCGATCTGCATTCGTCCTGCTGTTTTTTTCCGCCCGGCATATTCCCGCAGAATCATTAATGATCTCGAAGCACAATGGCGGAAACGCCGCTGCAAGACTTCACTGTGCTCAATAGATTGTTCCAAGATATTCCGAAAATCTTCTGTTTTCAATAATTCAAATGCCCGCTTGGCTTGAAAAGTTTTTTCCGCGGCAAGATAAAATCCATTATCGGTAATGCCTACCTCTACATCCCGATGCTGTGACCGCCCAATGACATAAGCCAATGATCTTGATAAACAATCATTCACCCGCCGCCCGAAAAGAGTATGAAAAATTGTATATGTTCTTCCTTTATCCGTATAGGTTTCAATGACTATTTTTTTATGAGAGGGAATAGAACTAAAATGATACTGTTCGTAAAAATAACGGTAGATGCTTTCCGCTGCTTTCTCATCAACATACAGAAACTGATGAAGAAACTGCAGAATTGCAGCTTCTGTTTCCTTCTTGTTAAATTTTTCTTCCATCAAAAAACGGAAGCGGTTGATTTCCATCGCTAAATCAAACGATAAGGGCAGCATTTCTGAGAACCAGCTGGGAACAGTCGGCGGCCGATTGACAGAAGAGCTTACCTGTGCGGTCATACCTCTGGCAAATTTAAATAAATAAACATTCCCACCTAAGACAAAAACATCTCCAGGCCGTAATCGTTCCAGAAAACCTTCGTCAATTTTCCCGACAATTTGATCACCAATCTTAACAGTAATATAGGTTTCTTCCGGAATCGTGCCGATATTAGTCATGTAAATAACTCTCGCTAGTTTCCCTCTCTTGCCAATATTGCCGCTCTCCGGATCATACCAGATTCGGGCATAGACATGCCGCTCTTCCAACGAGACATATTCCCCAGAAAGGAATCTAATTACACCGAAGAAATTATCCCACTCTAAAGTATGATAACAATAGCAGTTTTTGATCAGGTGAAAGAGCTCATAAATATTGATCACTTCATTGATGGCAATGCCGTAAATATGCTGGGATAAAACATCCAAGGGATTGCGGGGAATCTGAACTTTGTCAATTTTCTTTTCCACCGCCGATTTCAATAAGAGAGCGCATTCCACCAAATCATCCCGATCCATGACAATAATTCTGGCTTTCACTTCCGAATGCAGCTGATGGCCTGCTCTTCCTGCTCTTTGCAGGAAGCGGGCAACAGATTTAGGGCTGCCCAGGCAAATCACTAAATCTACATACCCAATATCAATGCCTAACTCTAATGATGTCGAAGAGACGACCACTTTCAGTTTGCCGTCACGCAAATCCTGTTCTGTTTTGAATCTATTTTCTTTTCCTAAACTGCCATGATGAGCGGCAATATTCTCTGTAGTGTAATGCTGGGGGAACATCTCTTTGAGATTGTGGACAACTCGTTCCGTCGCACTTCTCGTATTAGTAAAGATTAATACTGTTTTGTGTTCCTGAATTAAACTATCCATCAGATCGTACATTTTCTGATGCTTAAGCATATATTCTGTTTCCACTAAACTGCGGACTGGGCTTAACACCTGCAAGTTCATTGATTTAATGAACTGGACATCAACAATATTACAATCTCGTTCCTCATCACCGGCATAACCGACTAAGTATTGGGCAATATCTTCCAATGGTGCAATGGTAGCACTTAACCCCACTCGAGACATCCCCGGTGATAACCTTTGTAATCGTTCCATGCTCAGATTGAGATGAACGCCTCTTTTATTATCAGCCAAAGCATGAATTTCATCGACAATGAGCCATTGGACATTGGCAAGATACTCTTTAAATTTAGGAGAATTGATCATGATTGCCAATGATTCTGGTGTCGTAATCAGGATATGCGGCGAGTTTCGGCGCATCGCTGATTTTTCTGAGGCTGTTGTATCCCCCGTCCTGACGCCGACTCTGATGCCTAACTTTTTGTTGGCAATAGTTTCAATTTGCTCTAACGGCTCTTTGAGATTTTTCTGAATGTCATTGTTTAAAGCCTTTAATGGTGAAACGTAGACAGCATAGACTTTATTCTCTAAAGCTTGCTTTTCGGCAGAATCAACTAATTCGTTTAATACCGCAAGAAATCCGGTTAAGGTCTTGGTTGCGCCGGTCGGTGCGGAAATAAGAACGTTTTTTCTATTGTGAATTTCCATCACGCCATATAATTGCGGCAGCGAGAAGTCCTTGAATTTAGAGAAGAACCACTGGTTGATGAAAGGATGTAAAATAGCTTTAAGATGTACAGATTCGTAAGGATGCTCTATTTTGGTTATCATATTATCTAAACTATATATTTTACTAGACTTTATTTATAATAGTTATGGAAGGAATTTTTATTCCGAAAGGTTTATTAATTTCTGTAAATTTAAATCACCCACGACGGGATTTGAACCCGTAAGTCTTGGCAGACAAAAGGTTGTCTTACCTTCCCTTGAGTTCAAACCAAGGGATTTTAAGACCTCCAGCAATTCCTGATTATGCGATGTGGGCGCTTCTTAATTATTTTTAGAATTTGTTTATATATCTTAGCTGAGGTTGACCAGTGCGGGAGTGGGTATAAGTTCATGATTATAATAAAAGTTGCTTTTAATCATATGCTCTTGCCCTTTTATCAATGTCAGAAACAAACAATAAATTTCTATCATAAAAGAGAGAATATTGAATCCTATAATCACCTACTCTAACTCTAAAAACTTTTTCTTTACAATTAACAACCCTTTTTACATCTTTAGGAAAAGGATCTTCTTTCAACTTTTCTATTTCAGTTATTATTCTTTTAGCGACATCTTTTTCCGCTTTCTTAAGAAACTTTTTAGCAGTAGAAGAGAAATCTACATCAAACATTTTAGAATCCTAATTCTTTTTTCAAGTCAGAAAAAGGGGTTGTTTTCCCTTCTTTTAGTTCTTTCATGCTTTGTTCAAACCTTTTGCTTTCTTCTGTGGTCATAATTGTATCTGGATCAAACATGTGTTTTTTAATAAAATCTAAATCTACTTTGATTGTTTTTAATTCTTCGAGTATCTGTTTTACTTCTGTTGCCATGGTATTATTCTCACCATTTAAACTTTATATAACTTTCGTTAGATTTTAGATTTTCTATTATGCAAAATATTGAGAACTTGAGTTATAGGGAGTTATATTCAATCAGAAGTCGGCCTACTAACACGCAAAAGAAAACTTTATAATCTAATTAATTTTGAATATAATATTATGGAAGGAATAATCCTGAAAAAAGAAATGAAATCTCCCTCAACTTCCAAGCAATATAAATATTTAGGATTAATTACTGTTTTGTATATTACATTTCAACTTGTTTCAGATATTACTGCTGGAAAAATCGTCCAACTTGGAATCTTTAATGTTTCAGCAACCGTTCTTTACTTTCCTTTCACCTATATCATTGCTGATATTCTAACTGAAGTGTATGGCTATGCAAAAGCCAGAAGTGTTGTCTGGATGGTTCTGCTTAGTTCAGTAATTGCAGGTTTAATTTATTCAATTGTTGTTTTCCTTCCACCAGCAGTAGGATTTGATGCCAATGATGCTTATGCAAGAGTTTTAGGACAAATCCCTCGTATTCTTGTTGGGGGTTGGATTGCCGTCTGGATTGGAGGTATATTAAACGATTATATTCTCGCAAAAATGAAAATCTTGACTAAAGGAAAACATCTCTGGACAAGAACCATAGGCTCAACAATTGTAGGGGAGGGAGCAAATACTGTTTTATTTTATGTGATAGCACTTTATGCAATTATTCCTACAAATCTACTAATTGCTTCTATCCTTTCCGGTTGGTTCTTAAAAGTTGCAGTGGAAGTAATAATGACTCCAGTAACCTATAAAGTCATTGCAAAATTAAAGAAAGTTGAGGGAGAAGATTATTACGATACAGATACAGACTTTAATCCATTAATTATTAGACAATAGACGTGCGCCTCATCAAGTTTGCCACTAACATCAGGACTTCTTCGGCTATGCATTGACCTCAACATAAAGTTGAGGGAGCATAACATCGTTAGTCGCAATTAGAAATTTTGCCCACAATTTATATAAAGCAAAGAACCAGCACTGATATATGGCACAAATTCCTTTTTACAAACAAGAAACTAATTACACTTGCGGAGCCGCTTCTATGAGAATGGCTCTGGAATTTTGCGGAATTAAAAAATCCGAAAAACAAGTCGCAAAATTGTTAGGCACAAACAAAGTAAGAGGCACTTGGCATAAGAATTTTCCCATTATTGCAGAGAAATTTAGACTAAATCATATGTCTATGAGAAAGGCAACAATTAATGATTTACAGGAGTACCAAAAAAAGGGTTTTATTATTATAATTTGCTACTTTTATCCTCAAGAAAAATTTGACCATTATTCTGTTTTGAAAAGAATTGATGATAAATATATTTACTTTTATGACCCTTTTTTTGGTGAAAATCACAACTACCTCTTGACTTATTTTAAGAAAATATGGAAATCTGATCTTCAGTATGATAATGAAAAATGCTGGTTCTTTGCAGTCAAAAAATAATAGTGCCAAATCCCCAACTTCTTCGGCTCAGACCACGCTGCGATCTCACTTCGTTCGGAGAGTTTAACAAGAACTATACTCTATTTTGACTAGTTATAATGTACTTTCCACCATACAATTCTATATCCTTATTCAATGCAAGTTGTTCAAACTCCAGCAATTTTGCTAGATCTTTATCTACAAGTTCAAATAAATGGGCAATACCTGTCTCAATCACACTTCCATGCGGTGTACTTACCCGTACCATTGCAACAATTCCCTCATACTTAGCAGAACCTTCAATGTGTTCTACAATTCTACCATATACACCTTCATGAGGTTCATTGAATATGTTCCTCACAAGTACGGGTATACCTATTTTTGTATCTGAGATCATAAATTAAAAATATAGGGGTCTCTTTATAAGAATTGTGGCTTAATTTTCCAGTCCGAACTTCTCTGCTTTGCTCTTTTAACAAAGAGAGCACAACAGGAATTAGACTCAATAATTAAAAATTAAAAAACAAAAAAAATACTCACTTCCTCTTATTCACATTAAACACAACAGCTTCGCCGGTTCGAGGATCGTATTCTTTGGCTAAGCCTTCCGCAGCGACAACGCCGCCGACAAAGGCAGCAGCCTTATCCGTTAAATCCTCAAGGCATTTTCGCTTATAATCGTCAACCGCACGGTTGATAGCAGTAGTTCGTGCCAGATTAGCATCCTCAATATTTCCCTTCACAGTATAAATATTGCCTTCACCGTAGCAGATGTTTTCTTCTTCCAGCGATTCCACGAGCTGTGACATCGTTGTTCTGCCGTAATCACTAAATGGTGGTTTCGTCTAAAAATTAAGGGGTGAGTGTTTTTGGTCCCAATAATCCTTTTAGTCTTGTGTAAACTTCTTGTAAAAAAGTCCTCGGAACTGAAGGAATTTCTATAGTTTGATCTTGATAAGGCAATAGAACTACTAGCATATCTCTACCTATTTTTTTACATATAACATCTCTTACTTCAGTTGCTTGTTTAGGGAGAGATGTATCACCTGCTAAATAATTAGCCAGAGATTGTGCTACATATATACCAACAATTTTAGTTTCAGGGCTGCCTCTAAGTACCAACTCATTATGAATATATCTTTGGTGGTCTTTCTTTATTGTTAACATCTCTAATGGGGACATAATTTCTCCTTGATGCTCCTGAGCACATCTTGCTAATTCATCTTTTTCCGTTGGGGTTCCAAGATCACCATATGAACAAACTCCTGCAGCAGAGATAACATCATCTGACGGGATTTGAAGAATAAATCCAATATTACCCATAGTTGCAGTTCTATGAATCATCTGGCGCCCCCTAAGTTTTTCCCCTGCAGAATCCTCATCTAGGCGAGAGACGAGAGAACAAGAATAATAACGAGACTGATCTTGCATAAGTGCAACTTTTTCTTCAAGATATTTTTGGCTATTCTTATCAATATCAAAAAGCCCATGAACTAGATAAATGAAATTTTCTCCATCTCTTTGCGGATCTGAAAGTATTTCCGAATACATATTAAAAATAAAACACTACCCATTTATAAATGTTCCTATAATTTACCACGGTTCAGTGATTACTAAGGATAAGCTCTGTAGAATTGCTTTTTAAATAATTTCCCTTCGGGACGTTGCACTAAAAATCAAGTCTTCCCTTTGGTCAGAGGAATATAACCGCGATTAAAAAATAAAAAAAACAATAATCTAATCACTTCCTCTTATTCACATTAAACACAACTGCTTCGCCGGTTCGAGGATCGTATTCTTTGGCTAAGCCTTCCGCAGCGACAACGCCGCCGACAAAGGCAGCAGCCTTATCCGTTAAATCCTCAAGGCATTTTCGCTTATAATCGTCAACCGCACGGTTGATAGCAGTGGTTCGTGCCAGATTAGCATCCTCAATATTTCCCGTCACGGTATAAATATTGCCTTCACCGTAGCAGATGTTTTCTTCTTCCAGCGATTCCACGAGCTGTGACATCGTTGTTCTGCCGTAA
This sequence comes from Nanobdellota archaeon, assembly GCA_030695685.1. GTDB lineage: Archaea > Nanobdellota > Nanobdellia > Woesearchaeales > GW2011-AR9 > JAUYPT01. The sequence continues at coordinate 12,909 of JAUYPT010000060.1, forward strand.
TCAAATGTATTCTGCATGTTTGCACCAAAAGAAGCGCATCCCGGTGCTGCAATCAGTGCAGCTAAAGTATAGTTTTGTAATGCTTTCATTGTAAATACCTCCATTCATCTCAGTTTTACATAAAAATGATGATTCCTCTTTTAAATGTTTCTGCCGTATTTCTAAATCCTTATATATACATTCTATCTCTTTAATGTTGTATGAAAGAAATATTATTACAACTGATCATCATTGCCTATGCTTTTGATGGTATTATCGGCATCATTGCCTATTGGCCGACGATCAAAGACGTCTATTACAACAAGCCCAGCGCTAATAAAAGATCATACTTAATCTGGACTATCACTGGTGGAACAGCGTTGTTATATAGTATTTTTATTCTCTCTGATTTCCTGTTAAGAGTGCTCACAGCATTAAATTTTCTCGCTTGTGCTACCATCTACATTTTAAGTGTGAGAATAAAATCTAAGGATGCTAAAAAGCCAAAAAGCTTATAAAAAAAGTGCGTACATTTTAGATATGAAATTGATACAGCGCTTTTACAAAAATGGATTATCGAGAAAATACAATCAACTCTATCTAGATCATCTCGTCCAAAAAGCAGAAGTAAGCCAGCGGCGGGAATCAACAGTAACGCATCAGCACTACGATGGGAAAAGAAGGCATTGTATCGACCGTACAGGACGATACCACAACGAGGAGTTTCAACGGGGGCCAAAATATTGGAAACCGCAGAAGCCGCAAAGAATACCAAATTCCATCCGCTCCTATGCTGAACTAACCGATGCCATCAATTCCATTGCTGCTGGTGATACAAATCGTACTGATTATAAAGGCGTTACCGGAATTAATTACGAGCGTCTAAAATTAGCGCAATCCTGGAAAGATAAAGGGAAGGAGTACACACTCTATAATATCATTTGTTTACGTTCTGAAGAAATAAAAGAAGAGCTTGGATTCGGAAAAGCACGCTTCGGCAAGGTATTCCACGATTAAGCTGCTTTGTTTGTAGAAGAACGATGCCGTTTCAGTTTATATAACTATTCCCGACCAAAACCGCAAACTATTTTAAACTAAAAAATATTCTCCATAATCAATGAAGCTTATTGTATTAGGGGCGCCAGGCAGCGGGAAAGGCACAGTAGCAGAACAATTACATCAGGAATTCAAGCTGTTCTCTCTTTCTGCCGGAGAATTGCTGCGGGAAGAAGTAGCCAAAAACACAACGTTAGGGAAAGAAATCAAGAAATATATGGAAAAAGGAAATCTTGTTCCCGATACGTTTGTCACGGAGATGGTTAAGCTGGAAGTCAAAACCAAAAAAGAGTACATACTTGACGGCTTCCCCCGCAGTGTCGAGCAGGCAAAAGCAATTGCAGATCTTAAGATTACCAAAGTTATTTATTTAGACGTGCCGGAAAAGATAGTTATAGAAAGGCTATCAGGGCGGAGAATCTGTAAGGCTGGAAAACATACTTACCATCTCAAATATCTTCCGCCCAAAAAGAAAGGTATCTGCGATAAAGACAAAACCAGATTAATTCAGCGCAAGGATGATTATCCGAAAGCAATACGAGAGCGGTTTAAGGTCTATCATCACATAACCCAGCCGGTAATTCATTTTTATCAGCGTAAAAAAATACTGCAGAGAGTTGATGCCAGCCAATCACCGGAAAAAGTGTATGCTGCAGTGAAGAAGATTCTGAGGATGAAGTGAATAAAAATGAATTTACAGGATTTACTCCAAACTAAACACAAAGAAATAATCTTCAAACAAAAAGACCAAGCAAGAATGATACTTGCCTACCATACTTATGGAAATGGCATCTGTTTTGGAGGAATTAGACTCCTAGATTCAAAAGCCGGCGAAAAAGCGGTAAAAGACGCAGTAAGGTTAAGTGAAGCCATGACCTATAAACTTGCTTTCATTAATGCACCTTATGGCGGCTGCAAAGCTGTTGTTTTTGAACCGATTGCAGGAAAATCAGATCAATTTTTACACGATATTGGAACTCTTATTGAAGAAGAAAAAGGAAGATTCATCCCTGCAATAGACTTTGGTTTTGAACCAGACGATGCAAAAATAATCAGAGAAACAACAAAGTATATTTTTGCGATTAAAGACTCGGAATTTGGGCAAAGTGGTGTAACCACAGCGTATGGTGTAGTTGAAGGTATAAAAGCAAGTTTGCATCAAGCATATGGCTCAGACACAATCAAGGGAAAAAGTTTTGCAATACAAGGATTAGGCAGTGTAGGCAGTATTCTTGCACAAGAATTGATAACATTAGGTGGGATTGTATCTGTTTCTGATGTAGATGAAGCTAAATTAGATCCATTCAGAAATAGTGCCTCGATTGTCAGTCCAATTCAGATACCATATTTAGAGGTAGATGTTTTTGCACCCTGCGGACCTGCATATATTATTAATCAAAATTCTATTCCCAATTTGAGATGTCGAATTATTGCCGGCGGAGCAAATTGTCAATTGGAAGACGAAATAGCAGATGATCAACGATTGCAAGAAAAAGGAATTCTGATTGCTCCAGATTATGTCATTAATGCAGGCGGAGTGATGCAGGGCATCGAAGAATTAACGGGAGGTCATCCTGAAAAGGCAATCCAAAGACTAGATTTAATTGCAGACAATTTAATGAGAATTTATGCCATTTCAAAACAACAAGGAAAAGGAACGTATGCGGCAGCAAAAGAGATAGCATTATCCAAAATCAAAAATTGACCTAAAATATAAGGTTAGTATTTTAAGATCAGGTTTAATTTATTCAGAAAGAAGCAAAATTAATAAATCATTACCTCTTCATTATAATGTGGTAGCAGAAACGATAGTATCTTTAATGCTGGCGGCAGTCAGCTTATTTGCGTTAGTTAAAGGCGCTTCGTATTTAGTCGATGGCGCTTCTGACATCGCCAAATGGCTGAAAGTATCGCCAATGCTAGTGGGATTAACGGTTGTTGCTTTCGGCACATCACTGCCGGAATTAATGGTCAGTTTTTTTGGTGCTTTGAGCGGTAACAACGATCTTTCTTTAGGAAACATCATCGGCAGCAATATCTTTAATATTGCGTTGATCATCGGTTTGTCCGCCTTATTCACAAAACTTGTCGTTGGTCCACGAACTGTGATGTATGAATTTCCCTTTCTCCTTGTCTCCAGCTTCATGCTGCTCATTTTAGGAAACGATATCTTTATTTTCAATAAAAATACATTTTCTTTAGGAAGGATCGATGGCATCATTTTCCTGATTATGTTCTCTTTTTTCCTGTACTATATTTTCATCTCCATGCGCCATGACCAGAAAGAAGCAGCAAAAAAGACTGAAAAAGTACAGCATCAAAATCCCTTCTGGAAGAATTCACTTTTAATCATTGGCGGCCTTCTGGCGTTAGTCATTGGCGGGAAACTGTTTGTCGCTGCCGCACAAGATATCATCGCCGCCTTCGGCGTCAGCGAATTATTCATTGGCGTAACGCTTGCCGCAATAGGCACATCACTGCCGGAATTGGCAACCTCATTTGTCGCTGCACGAAAAAATGAAAGTGACATTGCCATCGGCAATATTGTTGGCAGCAACATCTTTAACATTCTGCTTATTTTAGGTGTGGTCAGCCTGGCTAAACCTATACCTATAAGTACAATCACACTAGGCATTGACGGCATGGTGATGATTTTCGTCACGCTATTATTCTTAGTATTCGCCGCCAAAAATGGCTATATCCACAAAAAAGAAGGTTTTTTTCTGCTGGCAGCATACCTCCTCTACTTTGCCTATGTTCTCTGGAGACTATAATTAGAGAGATATATTTAAAATGAACAAAGAATCTCCCCCTTAAAAGATGAAATACAAGAATTTTACGCTGGATCCGTTTCAGGAACAGGCCATTGAAGCTATTGAATCACGCTCTTCAGTTGTTGTTTCTGCGCCTACCGGCAGCGGCAAGACGTTGATTGCTGATTATATCGTTGAAAAGCACAAAAATGACCCGCAGAAAATAATTTACACTGCTCCTATTAAAGCGCTTTCCAATCAGAAATACAAAGATTTCTCTCACGAATATGGGGAAGAAAATGTCGGCCTGATGACAGGAGATATCGTCATTAATCCTACGGCTAAAATTATTGTCATGACCACTGAAATTTACCGTAATATGGTCATCAGCAAGGATGAAAGCATTCAAAATATTGCCTACGTTATCTTTGATGAAATTCACTATATTAATGATATTGAACGGGGCTATGTCTGGGAAGAATCGATCATTTACAGCCCGGAAAGCATCCGTTTTCTCTGCCTTTCGGCAACAATCCCCAATGCCGATGAATTCAGCAGCTGGATTCAGGCAATCAAAAAACATCCTGTCAAGACAATTGTATCAAGCTATCGCAATGTACCATTAGAACATGCTTTTTACGATCAGGAATTAGGGATAACAACATTAAAAGAAATTAAGTCTGCCCAGCAAGTGCCGCAGTACCGCGATGTTTTTCCGCGGCAGGGAAAAAAACAAAAAAGAACATTCCCCCAGCCGAGCCATCTTGATCTGATCAAAGAGCTGGGAGCAGAAAAACTGCCCTGCCTCTATTTCAGCTTTTCCCGAAAATCCTGCCAGATAAAAGCTCAGGAATTAGCGCGGCAGAATTTATTCCAGCGAAATCCAACCATCAGCCAGTTCTTTTCCACAACATTATCCCAGGCGCCAAGTGATGTTCAGAAGTTAAAATCAACATTAATGTTAAAAGAAACCCTGCCGCAAGGCATTGCCTTTCATCATGCTGGCCTGTTGCCGGTGATCAAGGAAGCAATTGAAGATCTTTTCGGCAAAGGTTTGATCAAGGTATTATATACGACGGAAACGTTTGCTGTCGGCATTAACATGCCGGCAAAGACAGTCTGTTTCGACAGCTTGCGGAAATATGACGGCTTTAATTTCCGCTATTTGAATACGAAGGAATATTTTCAAATTGCCGGCAGGGCAGGAAGGAGAGGCATCGATACAGTTGGATATGTTGTCAGCGTTATTTTTCGGCCGACGTTTAGGTATGAAGAGATCAAAAGAATCACGACAAAAGATATCGAGCCGATAAAATCGCAATTTAAACTGTCTATCAATACGGTGCTTAATCTTATCAATCAGCACACGCCGGCAGAAATTGAGCAAATTCTGCGTTTAAGCTTTTTCTCGTATCAGAAATTCGGCAAAGATTATGCCAAAATCCCGACCAATGTTCTTCTTGCCCGCTACAGCAGCATTATCCGCAAGCTTACCAAGTATGACTATGTTCAGGGCAATACGGTAACTGCAAAAGGCGTTTTCTCATCGAAAATCTTTGCTGATGAAATCAGCATTGGTGAAATCTTTGCCACTGATTTTGTCCATCAGCTTGATGAATACCAGATACTGCTGCTGTTAGCAGCGCTGATCTATGAAAAAAGAGAAATGAACAAATTTACCCAGGAACATAAAAATGACCAGCTCAATAAGCTGAAAGCACTGCTTTCCCGGAATGACTACCTCAGCAAAGAAAAAAAATTCCTTGCCCTGCCGGAGATGACGACATTGATGTTCCCGATCTATCATGGCAAAAGTTTCTTTGACTTATTGAGCAGCACGACATTATTGGAAGGCGATCTAATCCGTTTCTTCCTGCAGATTAAAGACAGGATCGGCCAGATTAAAAAGGCAACAGTGGATTATAAAGTAACCCAGAAGATGATCAACTGCCAGGGAATTATTGATAAAGCGTTAGAAGGAATTTATGTGGTCTAAATTCATTGCTTATTAAAATCATCAAGATATTCTTTAAAAAAGACATTAAATCTCTTATCATTATTCAATTTTTTCCTCAGCTTACTGAATGCTTTCAATTCAATCTGACGGATGCGCTCTCGAGTTACCCCAAACTTAAGGGCAATCTCTTCCAGTGTTTCTTCATTCTGATGATAAAGGCCAAGGCGGTGGACAAGAGTATAATGTTCCTTGTCATTTAAATGCGTTAAGAAAGGAGTTAACATGGTATAAAATTCCTGGTACTCTAAAGAACCATAAATCCCTGCTTCAGCAGTATTATCTTTGACAAACTCACCTAATGTTCCGTCATCAGATCCTGGAAGAGGATGATCAAAAGTGTTATATACTTCAGATTGACGGACAAGTTCCTTTGCTCTTCCAACATCATTAGAAGTAAGATGTCGATGTTCTATATAATCAGTATTAACAAGTTCTGCTATCTGCCCATCCGTCGGCTCAGTGCCATGCTGCTGTAAAAATTTCTGCTGCACCCATCGAATTTTCTTTTCAGTTTCAAAAAGATGAACCGGCCGCCGGACAGTTGGGCCTTTATTAGCGATTGCTCTCATCATTCCCTGCCGTATCCACCACGTTGCATAGGTCGAAAATTTAAAACCCCGGTCAGGATCAAATTTTGTCGCTGCCTTCATCATGCCGATGTTTCCTTCCTGAATTAAATCATCCATAGAAAGATGATTTTGTGGATATCGTTTCGCAACGCTTACTACTAAGCGCAGGTTTGCCTGGCACATTTTTTGTACTGCTTCTTTTCCTTGGTTAATAACCGGCCATAATTCCTGTTTTTGTGCTTCCGACAGAGGTAGAAAAGCTGCTACTGTCCGCTGATATTTTACATACGCAAGATGGTTTTTTTCTGTAGGAGTACCATCTCGTTTTAAATCATGTGTAGGAACATGTATCAACAGAACATCATCAATGCTTAAAGGAATATTAAAACAAATGTTAGAGTTATAGTTATCGTACTCTGTCTCTTTATTGGCGAATTTAGTCCCTTCACGCTTTGCTTTCTTTTTCAGCGGCTTTGCCATGACAGCAGCAACTTTCTGCTGCAGATCTGCCTCCGTAGCAACATCAAGATAATAATATCTGAAACTGCTGTGCTTTCGCGAAGGTAATGGAAATTTCTTTAAAAGATACTGCAATTGGCTGGGCTTTACATCGAGCAGCTGGCATAAATGTGTCGTGTTTAAGTACACTCCTTGATGAAGATCAATAGCAGCAGCGCCGTCAGCAGGAGTCAAGATTGCCTTTCCCGCACGATCAAAATAATACACATTTGATTTAGAACTTTGTTTTGCTGTTTCTGAAGCATCATACAAAATAGTTACAGGCAAGAGAAGATCTTCCGGCGTGTCAGAAGCAAGAACATCTTCCCAGTTTCGTACAGCGTTCTCTAACTCTTCCTGCACTTTAATCTGAGCATATGCTACAAAACTGCCGTGACAATCAAAAGAATCGATTGCTTTTGCTAACCCAATGTTGCCCTGCTTAACAAGATCATCAATGGTCAGCGTGTGAGCTGTTCTATCACTATTTTCAATAATTTCCAGGACTAATGGCAGATGTGCAGAATATATATCCAGCCAGGCTGTCCGTCCTGCTTGTATGGTGATACCAAGCTCAACTTCTTCTTCCCTGCTTAACAGCGGAACCTCTCCTAACTTGGAGAAATAATAACCCAAAGAGTCAAAATCTTCTCTAACGGAATGATTTTTCCTTTCTTTTTTTCCTGTCGAGGAACGAGATCTTTTTTGTGGATGAGCATCAGCAATATCAACATTAGTAGGATCATTATTTAATTCATTTTGAGTTATAAGCGCATCGACACTAAGCACTTTTTCAGTTCCTTCTTGTGGAGATGAATATTCAGGCATAATCTTTTTTTTCTCTATTTTTTTATAAACTGCTTCCTTTTTTGGCGGTGTCCGTCGCCATTCATTTATTGCCGCAATAATAGTGTTATCAATAAAATAGAATGCTGCTGATCCTTGTTTCTTTTTTGTCAGGTGGTGCCGCTGAATATAGGTATATATCTGTTGACGGCCCACGCCAAATATCTCCTGCAGCGAATTTATGCCCACAAATGCGCCTTCGGTGAGATTAAGGCCATTACTGCCGTCGCCAGGAATAGTTTTCATTTCTCCATCCTTGGTAAAGTAATAATCGCTGGAATTAAATGCTCTTGCCTGAATTTTATTGGATGGAATATCTTTCTCTGGAAGTATGGAAGAAGGTACATCAACAATCGATTCTATACCAGAAACTGTTTTTTTTTCTTCAAGTGAAACAACATCATTCAAGGCAGGAATTTCAGTGCCAGAGGAAGATAATTGTTTGACAGGTAAACGTAGAGAAGTCGATTTTAAACGTGCATTTTTTTTCCGTAACAAGTCAAGCGGTGATTCTTCCGCACCTTTCAAATAATCCTTTGTTCGTTGGAATCGGCCAGGAGATTTTACATAGATTTCAAGTATTCTCGAAAACCAGCTTTTGGAAAGGCCTACTTTCTGTCCAGCTTCTTCCTGCGTTGACTGTTCAAAAAGATAATATTCAATACCACGGCGGTACCTCTCTGGAACTGTCTGCAAATCAGCCTTGATGCATGCTAACACTTCTTCCATAAAAAAAGGATCATTATTTTTTGCGTAGCCTTCATGGAGTAATTCCATAAATGTCCTTTTTTCCTGCTTATTAATTTTTGAATCCAGCGAAACATGATGTGAAAACAGAGAATGAGCGTAAAAATCAGCAAACTCTTCTTCTTTGTAACCTGTATCAATCCAATACTGCTGATAGGCAACAAAATCAGGTTCAGCGTGATGCTCCTGCCAATATTTCTCAGCAAAATTTCGAAGAATTTTTACTTTCTTCCGAGAATCACGATCTAATATATCCTCTCCTCGCAAATAATCAATCATTGATCCCCTAATACGATAAAATGCAAATGTCTCAAATTTGGCGCCATTTGATTCTGCCGGATTGTATTTTTTCAGCGCTTCCAACAAACCAATGTTGCCAGAGCTTACTAATTCTTCAAAAGGAACCGGATTAAAATCTTTAGCAATAGCTTTAATCTCCTTCAGTACTTTACCAGCAGTCTTCCGTATTCTTGCTTGATACCGCACAACAAGTGTTTCTTTTATTGCAGGGTCATGAGAATGGTAATAATGCTGTGCCAAATCAGTCAACGAGAGTCTCTTTTCAGAAACTGCATCAGCTTCTTGTAGAACGGCTGCCGTATTTTCTTTCACAGCCGCAGCAGCAATAATTGTTTCTAAAGGTTCTGAATCATTACTGTTTTTGATTACATCCTCTTTTTGCGCTGCCGAGTAGATAGCTTCAACTGTTGCAGGTATTTCCGCCTGTATTTTTTTTATTTTTTTAGATTTTTTAAGTTCTGTGAGAGTAATATCATCAACAAAATAAAGTTTCTTACGCCCGTCCATGCGGAAAGGGATATTTCGATTTTTAGCACGCTCATACGCTGCGGCAGGGTTAATACCCAATAATGTACCAATCGCTTCCTTGTCAAGGTACCTCGAATCTGGGATGGTATCAACAACAGAATCAATAATTTCATTAAAAGGACCAGAAAGCCCCGCATTTAAATGCAGGGATGAATGACTTTCTGTTCCTTTTATGCAAGAAGGACTTTGTCCTTCTGCACAGAAAGACTTAGTCTTTCTTGTGTCACAAAGTGCGGGAGTTAAGAAAGCGTCTCTTTTCAAGCCTCGCTCTTTAGAGCGAGGTGAGACGCTTTCCCGCACTTTTATGACTTTTTGGGGATCATCTTTCTCCACAAGAGGTTTTTTCACAATAGACTCCAGGAGAGAAACAGTCTGCTCTGCGATGACTTCTTTCTGCGTTTTGCTCAGTGTAAAAACACCGTCATTAAAAACAACATTGGGAAAAAAGTAAATATTGCCGAGATCAATCTTATACCAGCGCTCGCCCCAAAGCGATTTTGAGGGAATTTTCTCCCGAGCAAGAATTTTCTCCACGTCTTTCCTGCTTTTGCCGCTGAGCTGCTGCAATTGATGTGTGGTAAGATAAGCACCATCTTCGACAGGAATGTACTGCCAGGAAATCTCTTTCATCCTAACGAAAGATCCAGGAGAAGGAGTTTTTGTCATAGCAACAAAACAGAGTTTATCGACAGCATCAAAGATATTGCTATTATCAACAATGTCTAAGGCAAATTCTCCATCAAGACAGAAATACATTTCTTCTCCAACGCGTACTGTTTTCGCTAATTCTTTCTTTGCTGCGTAGTCTAAGACGTCCTTGCCGCGGCCGGGAGAAAGATCACCCATACTGCAAATCTGATCGCTGGAGAAATAAAACTGGCCGTTGGAAAATTCATCAATATTAATATAACGCCTTTTTCTGGGAATACCATCTCCATCCACAATTGTATAGGGCATTCCTGCCAGCAGATCTAAAGAATAAGCATCGCCTTCCGAGAGCATTCCCGTTGCCTGTGCTTCCTCAAAGGTTATATCCGCAGCACGAAACAGAACAGGAAGATCCTTGCTGCGAAGATGCCGCTCACGGGAAAGATACTGTACAAGATCATCAAGAGGTACATAGAGTTCCGTTTCTTTTGCTGTCAATCGTATTCAGCCCCCCAGCTGTGTTACTGCTTTGCAAACATCTAACCACTCCATAACTAGAAAGGATCTTCAAACTTCATTTCCAGCGTGCCTTCGCATTTCTTGAGCAATCCATAAATGCGTGTCCTTTCCGCGAGATCAGCAGCGGTTTCTTTTCCTGTAATATCCTCGCCTCTGCTCATGCCGCTCAATCCTGTTCCGAGAATACTGCCATTATTATCTATTCTCCAGTAATGGTCAGAATTTTCCTGCTGGCGTATCCAATAGACAGGTTGAGAATTAGAGTGAATTCGTGACCCTATTTCTATGTCACTATAACCATCATACAAATCAATATATGTCCCCTGCACTTTGCCGCACTGTTGATATTTTCCTGCTTGGCATCGATTCCCTTCGACAAAAACAGGATACATTTTCATCTCGCAGCCATTGACATACTGAACATAGGTATCGTTATCACCACAGCCACTTCTCGTAGATTTGACTACAGCACATGTCGCTGCTATTCCTACTGCTAATGTCATTACAGTCCTTTTGAGATCCATATTAACCCCCCACAAAACTAATTCGCTTGCTGACTAATTTTGGCAATGGCAGCGTATCAAACGGCCTGCCTTTTGTTTTATCATCAATGATTGCAACAAGGTCGGTAAAACTCATCTTTAATTCTTCATTTTTTTCCCGGTCACGAACAACGAAACTTTTGCTATCATTATTTTTAAATGAGTGCATTTCATTATCACCAATAACTAACGTATACGGCACCCACTCTAATGCTGCAGTGCGGATGCGTTTTCCGACGCCCTCTAAACGGTCATCAATGTCAACCCGAATATTCAATTCATTCAATTTTGCCGCTACCTGCTGGCAGTATTCAAAATGATTGTCTAACGATACAGGAATTAACCGCACCTGTGTTGGCGCTAACCATAACGGTAATGACGGAACCTTTCCCACCTTTTCTTCCATTGCCGCTTTTTCCAATAGCGCATAGATGATTCTTTCCACCGCACCGGAAGGTGAAAGGTGCAGAATTAAAGGATGGCGTTTCTTGCCTTCCTTGTCAACATAATTAATATCATAGCGTTCCGCATTTTCCACGTCAATCTGATCTGTCGTCAAAGCAGAACATTTATCTAACGCATCGACAAAATTCCATTCGTATTTCATGCTGTAATAAAAGAAGCGTTCATTCCACATTTCCACCAATGCAGGTTTGCCCCATTCTTTCACTAAACTAGTGACAAAATCCTTATTTTGCTCCCAGAAATCTTTGGTCATCCGAATGGCAAATTCAAGATCATCCGGCAATTTCAATCCGATGCCTTCCTGCACTTCCTTCGCTAATTGAAAGCGGCGTTTCATTTCGCTTTTCGCCTGCGCTTCATCAGCGCAAAAGGCATGACAGTCCGGCATCGTAAACGACCGCAGGCGGCGTAATCCTGTTAATTCCCCATGCTGTTCCGCGCGGAAACTGTAGCGGGTTAATTCGTACAGCCAGACTGGCAAGTGCTTATAGGAAACTTGTGCGTCGTGCATTTCCAGAAATTGGCCGAAACAGGCAGCAAATCGCAAAAATACTTTTTTGTTAGGCGTTTGAATGGTGTATTGCCGTGCCGGAAAACGATTAAGATAGCTCTTCAATGAAGGATGTTCAAAATCATACATGATCGGCGATTCAATTTCCATCCCGCCATATTCTTTTGTTTTCTGAGTCACCCAGCGTTCGATCAATCCTTTGATAAACCGCCCTTTGGGATAGTACCGTAAATTACCGGGATCAGAGCCGGGCTCATAATCAACCAGTTCCAATTTCCGCATCAAATGGACATGCGGCGGCTCTTCGTTGGCAACCCTACTTTTGGCCATTTCGTACGCTGCCAGCTTTTGCAGTCCGGACTGCTCTGTAAATTCAAAACCGTTAAATTTTTTCTTCTCCTTGTTGTAGGTCAAGGGATTTAATTTTCCTTTTCCATCGAGAATAAACCACTGTGACACTAACGTTTTTTCGGCTGCGAGCGCTTTGCTTTCGTCGCTCCCGTGTTTATGTTTACTTTCCGCATCATCAACGCTGAATTCCCTGCTTAATTCTGATAAGGGATGGCCTTTACAGGAAATCGTAAACGATTTATACCAGCCAAACGGCGCCCGGGTAACACTATATTTTTCCGCCAGTATTTTTTCAGCATCTTTCAGAACCTCTTCGGCGATCTTAGGAGCTGCGAGAGTAGAGCTTAAATGAGCATACGGATACAGTACAAGTGTTTTGGCATTAACCTGCTGGGCAATATTTTTGATTTCCTGCACATATTTTTGAACGACAGCAGCAGTGTTTTTTTCATCCCTTTTTTCGACAGCCGTAAACACAACCAGGCATTCCTTGACTTTGTGCACTCCTTTATCAACGCTGTCATCAGCCCCCTTAAAAGCCTTCTTTTGAGCTGCAAATTCAATGAAATCAGCGTGGATGGTCAGTATTTTCATGGTATTTTGAAGGTGTAAAGAATGCTTATATAAAAAAGAATCGGGTTTTTATCGATAATTATAGCTTATTTTATTATTTTTTATTATTCATTATATCCACAATTTTTATATAAAACCGTTTCTTTTGAAAGGTTATGAGCATTTATGAAACGACTGTTCCTGCTGGAACATATTATAAAAAGCAGGATTTAGAGGGAACAGTCCTAGATTTAGAGCCATTAACAAAAATCATGTGCCTGAGCTATTACAGCCCTTCTAAAAATAGGGAAATTTCGATTGAGGTTGATCTCTCTAAAAAAGAACTGAAAGCAGATAGTGGAGAGCTTCCGTACGAATTTCCAATCATCATTAAATCAATGCACAAAGTAGTCGTTGCATCAGCGCACAAATACGAACATGAATGGGGTTTACACACATATACTAAAATCGTTACATTTCTGGAGCATGCCAACAACATTCTGCCGCAAGAGCCGCTGGAGGATGAAACCAACTCTTATTTCTTATTTAATCCAGATTATACTCTCAGCCTTGAAGGACATCTCAATGATGAAAACGATGATTACTATGCCGAATGCAAACCAATTACATTGTGGACTTCTGACCATCGAAATAAACCCATTGCGATTTCGATTGAAAAATCGCTCTATCTATATACAGAGGGAGAAACAATCACTGCAGAGCATTCTTATTTCTTTCCAGGAGAACAGGAGGCGCGGTATTCCCATTCCATTCGGGATCTTCCCAACGATGGAAAGAAATTGAAGCGAATTCTCGAAGAGTACAAGCAGAAAATAGAAGAAAGTTTATTAGAAGTTCTTCTGCTGAAGGAGTAATGTGTTCAGAAGGTTATTACATTTGTGATTCTAATGGATTGCAATCTCTAAACAAAAAAGTTCTTAAAGACGCAAAGTATCCTTATAAGATATGATTCTTGGAAAAAAAACAGCAAAAAAGATGAAAAAAGAAACAGTTGTTGTCTTCAGTGCTCATTCCGATGATTTTGTGATTGGAGCTGGCGGTACAATAGCCAATTATACCAAAGAAGGGAAGAAAGTTATTGTCATCGTCATGTCCTATGGTGAAAAATCACATATCTGGCTGAAAAAGTCTATTGTCCAGAAAATGCGTTCCGCTGAAACGATGGAAGCCTGCAAATTATTGAAATGCAAAGCTCTTTTTTTTGACCTGCGTGAAGGAAATTTTCCGGAAGATTATGCTGCTACAAAAAGAGAACAGCAATTTCTCGACCTAATTCATTCTTTAAAACCAGTCAAAATATTTACGCACAGCAGTGAAGATCCTCATCCTGACCATCGTGCAACCCATGCCATAACATTAGACCTTTACGAAAAATTATCCTACAGGCCGGAAGTGTACATTTATTCCGTCTGGAATCCATTCTCATTTAAGACTATCTATCCGGCACTTTATAGTAATATTAGTACCACGTTGCGTCTAAAGCTGCAAGCGCTTAGAACGTTTCGCAGCCAGAAAATTCATCTTGCCTATCCTTTACTGTTGCTGCTGTTACGAGCGGTAAGAGATGGTTTTAAGATGAGAGGAGCAAGATTCGCGGAGAAATTTTTCAGGATAAAATAATTATCACAAACAGAAAAAATAAACTGCCTATGAACCAAAAACCAAAACTGCTGCTGGTTGCAGATACGTATTACCCTAAAGTAGATGGTACATTGCGGTTCATGGAAGAATTTATCAAACGCTCTTCCAAAATGTTTGATCTTACTTTGCTCGTGCCGCAGCTGGAACAACAAAAACGTTCTCCCCGCAACTTTGCAATCACGTTTCTTGAGCCTTCAAGAATACTGCACATTTCCGGTTATCCATCCCTTAAATTATCGTTCCGCAATGTTAAAAACATTACCACAGCGATTAGAAATGCTGATCTTGTTTTCATTCAGGGGCCTGCTTTAATCAGTTATTTAAGTGTTTATTACGCACATAAATACCATAAAAAAACAGTGTTTTATATGCACACAATCGCCTGGGAACTTTTGGAAAAATTCTTACCGCCATTACTCAACAAGATTCTGTTGAGAGTGATCAAACGGTTTTCGATCATGATGTATAACCTCTGTGATGAAATCTTTATCCCCTATCAGGATCTCAAAACACAGCTTGCCGCTGCCGGGGTAAAAACAACGATGACGGTTGCCCGATTAGGAGTTGATATTGAGAGGTTTTCCCCTACCAAAGATAAAATGGCAAGTAAAAAAAATATTGGCATTTCCCAGGACAAAAAAGTGATTGGCTATGTGGGAAGAATCTCCAAAGAAAAAAATATGGATGTTCTGCTTAATGCCTTCCTTAAACTGCCGCATCAGGAAGAGCTGCAGTTATTGATGGTTGGGGATGGACCTTCTGATCTCACGACAAAATTTAAAGCATTGCATAATTGCACCATTACCGGTTTCGTTTCCAATGTTCAGGATTATCTCAAAGCAATGGATATTTTTGTCATGCCCAGTTTAACGGAAACAACATCATTGGCAACATTAGAAGCGATGTCCTGCGGTCTTCCTGTGATTGCATCCAAAGTAGGATTTATCAAACACTATCTTATCAAAGACCATAATGGCCTTTTCTTTCCTCAAAGCAGTGCGCCGATTCTTGCACTGAAGATTGAAAAATTACTGCATGATGAAACAATACGCCACAATTTAGGTAAAAATGCCCGGCGGATGGTTGCATATTCTTTCTCCTGGGAGAGATCAATCAACCGCATTAAAAGATTTCTGATGCATATTTATTTTCAGAAAGCAAAAAGGTAAATGAATAAGAACAACTGTCCATAAATTTAACCAAAAACAGTAAAATCGTATATACCACATAGACAAAATGTTTAAAAACAATTATAAAAAAAATTATCAGCTATGGAAGACTATGATTATGAGTCTGACGAAGAAGAGGTTGAAAGCCCGATAGAGCAAGGTGGTTTATCCTCAACGGAAGAAGGCTTCATGAAAGGTTATCTCGATGAGGATAAAGTCAAGGAATGTTCTGAATGCGGGGCTGCTCTCCGCAATGGTGGAATTGCAAAAGAGATTGAAGGTGAAGAGCTGCATTTCTGTTCCCGGTCCTGTACGGAAGATTACAAAGAAAGCCTCTAGTCAAATAAGACTGAATAGAGAGAACTTATTTTACTTACATTAATTTCAGCCGGCTCTGTCCTAAATCTCACTACAATTCGGGTTGCCATCGGTTCGCACTCCCTTTTTTAATTTGATTGTTGACATTTCCCATAGGGCTTCCCCTTTGTCAACTTGATACCTCTCATGTAAGGTGCTCACAAATTGATGGCAACCTACATTTAGGACAGAGCCATTTCAGCCATAAACTATATAAATAAGCCCCTTTTTAGCATTAGTTATTATCGTAATTATACGTAGTTAAACACGATGGCAAAACAAACAGTAGAAACATTGGTAGAAGGCGGTAAAGCAACCGCTGCACCCCCGCTTGGCCCAGCACTTGGCCCGACAGGTGTTAATATTGGGCGTGTTGTCAGTGAAATTAATGCTAAAACTGCAGGCCTTAAAGGAATGCAGGTTCCTGTCAAAGTTATTGTTGATACTCAAAGTAAAGAATTTTTAATTGAAATTGGAACACCTCCCGCAGCAGCCTTGCTTAAAAAAGAGGCAGGCGTAGAGAAAGGCGCTGGAAACCCTCTTGCTGAGAAAGTTGCTGATCTACTGATTGAACAAATTATTAAAGTAGCTAAAACAAAAGAAGATTCACTTCTGGGAAAGGGCCTTAAAGCAAAGGTAAAAGAAATTGTTGGAACCTGCCAGTCGATAGGAATTCTGATTGAAGGCATGACAGCGCAGGAAGCATTGAAAGCAATCGATAATGGACAATTTGATGAAAAAATCCGCCTCGGAAGAACAGAATTAACTGCAGAAGAAAAAGCACGGGTAGAAGAAGAGCGGAAGAAACTTCAGGAAGCTATGGGTGCACGGCGTGCTGAGTTTGAAGCCAAAGCTAAAGTTATTATGAAAGAATTGGAAGGCAAGGAAAACAAGAAAATCAGGACTGCGATGGCAGAAGCTGGCATCCCTGTTCCAATCATTAATGAATTGGCGCCTGTTGAGAAAGCTGAAGAAGCAACGAAAAAATAATTTTGATTTATTAAATTGTTGTTAGGCATAATCGGTTTCAGACGCAGAAAATAAAAATTTATAAATTAAAGAGTAAGATATGTTTATATGGATAAATTAGAAGCAATAAGTCCAATTGACGGCAGATACAGAAGATACACCGAACCATTAGCAGATATTTTTAGTGAAAAGGGACTAATCAAATTTAGAGTAAAAGTTGAAGGGGAATATTTACTATTTTTATCTGAACATCCACAAATTGGAATAAGAGCATTTTCTGAGGAAGAAAAGAATCTTGTTAGAAAATTATATAATATCACTACAGAAGATGCTGGAATTGTTAAAGCAATTGAAGTGAAAGGTTATAAAAATATTAGACCAACAAATCACGATGTTAAAGCTGTAGAATATTTTATGAAAGATAGATTAAAAGGAACTTCGTTGGAAGATTCTTTAGAAGGAATACACTTTGCTCTAACTTCTGAAGATGTAAATAATCTTGCGTATGGATTAATGCTGTCTGATGGTATTGGCAAAGTCATCCTGCCAACAGCGCAAGAATTGTATGAAACAATTGAAGGGCTTGCGCAACAGCATAAAGATGTACCAATGTTGGCAAGAACACATGGACAACCAGCATCACCAACAACATTTGGTAAAGAGTTCAAAGTTTTTGCTTCAAGATTAAGAAGACAGTTAGACCAATTAGCAAATTATGACATTCTTGTCAAATTAAATGGAGCAACAGGCAATTATGACGCTCACTATATTGCTTATCCAGAAGTAAATTGGATAGCTTTTACAAGAGACTTTGTTGAAAGGTTTAATGATGGAAGAAAAATAAGATTAAGACCTAATTTTATAACAACACAAATAGAACCACATGATACTTATGCGGAATTATTCGACAACTTGCGTAGATTAAACACTATTCTTATTGGTTTTGACCAAGATATGTGGAGATACATAAGCGACGATTGGATTAAGCAAAAACCTGTTGAAGGAGAAATTGGTTCTTCGACAATGCCTCATAAAGTAAATCCCATTGATTTTGAAAACAGTGAAGGTAATTTAGGGGTAGCAAATGCACTTTTTGGTTATTTTGCACTAAAATTACCTATATCAAGACTCCAAAGAGACTTATCAGATTCAACAGTAGAAAGAAATTTTGGTGTCGCTTTAAGCCATAGCCTAATTGGGTATAAATCGGCACAAAAAGGTTTAAGCAAGATTGCTGTAAATGAGCAGAAAGTTGTAGAGGAATTAGAAAATCATCCAGAAGTCATATCAGAAGCGATTCAAACAGTTCTAAGAAGAGAAGGAGCAGAAATGCCATATGAAAAGCTAAAGGAATTGACAAGAGGAAGGAAGATTACGAAGGATGACTTTAGAATATTTATTGAAGGGTTAAATGTTTCTGATCAAGTTAAAGGAGAATTAAAACATATTACACTTACGAATTATACAGGAATTGCTCGTCTTCTAGTAGAAAGTCAATAGCGCTCAAAAGGGATTACGCATAACAGCCTATTTAATATTACTTCTTCTTCCCTATCCGTGCGCCAATTCGGTCCAGTTCTTCAATTTCCGCTTTTTTAATCTGTAAAATTGCTTCTGATAAGCGCTCTACAGCCTGGCCAATCTTCCGAGTACTGCTCATTTGTCTCATCAGCAGGGCGATAATGACGATACATTCTACAAGCAGCAAGAAGATAATAAACGCCATCACCAACAGAATTTCAATTAAAGGAATATCCACGCCGCCAACGATGACCATAGCAAAAACAAAGAATTAAATGATTATAAAACTTTCTATAATAGAAATTTTTATATAGAATCACTTTCTGACCTAAAAATAAAGAATTTTATGAAGTGTATCTCATATTTCCTAAAGTGAATTACTATGAAAATATTATTGAACGATGGTTTGGCGGAAGAAGGCGTAAAGATACTTTTAGAAGAAGGTTTAGAAGTGAGCAAAGAAAGATTAGATTCATCAGCACTCGCAAAATATATCCAAAACGTTGATGCATTAATAGTCAGAAGCGCTACCAAAGTTACAAGAGAGATTATCAAAAATGGTGCTCAAGGTAATCTTAAAATTATAGGAAGAGCTGGTGTTGGATACGATAATATAGATATAGAAGCTGCAACTGAAAATGGCATTGTCGTAAAATTTGCACCTTATGGGAATACAAATTCAGCTGCAGAACTTGCACTCGGTCTAATGATAGCAACATCAAGGAATATTCCACAAGCACATACATCTGCAATAAGTGGTATTTGGCAGAGACAACCTTTCTTCGGCATTGAAATAACCGGCAAAACATTAGGTATCATTGGCTGTGGAAGGGTTGGACAAAGGTTAAGCGAATTAGTAACTGGATTTCATATGGATGTTATTGGGTATGACAGCAGCATCGAGCATGTTAAGCTGCATTTTCCAACTTCAAAAATACGGTATTCATCGTTGGAAGAAGTCTTAACCAAGTCTCATTATATTAGTCTCCATACTGGTGGAAGCAAGACTTTAATTGGAGAACGAGAACTTTCTATGATGAGAAAAGATGCGATCCTTATTAATACTTCCAGAGGTTCCAATGTTAACGAAAATGCATTATATACTGCATTAAAAAATGGCACCATTAAAAGTGCTGGTCTTGATGTTTATGAGGAAGAACCTGACATAGAAGGGACTGAATTTAAAAATAAATTAAGAGAACTTAAAAATGTTGTTTTGAGTATGCACTTAGGAGCATCAACAGAAGAAGCACAGAAAGAAACTGCCCGGGAAATTGCGACTGTGGTAAGTGATTACCTTAAAAAAGGAGATTTTTCAAATTCAGTTAATGCAGGAGAAACTATTGGATACGAAAAAAAACAAATCCATCCCTTATTTATATATCACAAAGACCTGCCTGGTGCTTTTGCTGCGATAGATCGTGTCCTTGCTGATTATGGTGTTAATATAAGAGAGATCTCATCACGACAACTGGGAAATGGTTCTGCAATGGCTGTTTACTCTGTACATCAACCAATAACAGAAGAGGTTATAAATTCTTTACAAAACCTTGATCTTGTTTTATCAACGAAGATATAATTCTCAACGCAGTGTTACGTCAAACTCTCCCTGAATATAGATTTCACCTTGGCGGAAGATCGTTGTTTCCAGGATGTAATCGCCGGCATAGGTTTCAGGATCATAATCAAGCTGCTGGGCAAAGACAAA
>JAUYPT010000062.1 GCA_030695685.1 Nanobdellota archaeon
TTTGTCGTTTACTATTTCATCATAATATTTTTAAAGGGAGTATTAATTAGTGAATCTATGTTAACACCCGCAGCCAAAGCAGAATAAGAAAAACAGAACTATAAAATAATAGGCAGCCATAGCGCTGTCAAGACTTGCGGCTGGACAAAAACAATGATCCGAGGAGAAGGCGGCTGTTACAAATTAAAATTCTACGGCATCATGAGCAATCAATGCATGCAGATGACGACAAGCATTAGCTGCGCCAACCGCTGCACCTTCTGCTGGAGAGGCTATAAAGCGCCTGTTTCCAAAGACTGGAAATGGGGTGTTGATGATCCTATTACGATCTTTGAAGAAAGTTTGAAAGCACATCATCAGCTCTTGGTGGGATTTAACGGATCAGCAACTGCGAATAAGACTGCCTATCAAAAATCAAAAGAAGTACGGCATGTTGCCCTGTCATTAACAGGCGAGCCAATCATTTATCCGCGCATGAACGAATTACTGATTAAGTTCAACCAAAACCATATCTCAACATTTATTGTTACCAATGCCCAATATCCGGACCAAATCCGTGATTTAAACCCTATTACCCAGCTTTACGCCAGCATTGATGCGCCAACGAAAGAATTGATGAAAGAGGTAGACAGGCCTTTATTTCCTGATTTCTGGGAACGGTTTAACCAGAGCCTGGATTATTTAGCGCAGAAAAAACAGCGCACCTGCGTACGGTTAACGATCATTAAAAGCATTAACGATATCCTGCCGGAAAAATACGCGCAATTAATTGAAAAAGGCAACAGTGATTTTATCGAAGTCAAAGCCTACATGCATGTTGGCCCATCACGGGAGAGGTTAAGCCAAGATAATATGCCGCTGCACGAAGAAGTAGTCATTTTTTCCAAACAATTAGCACAACATTTGCCTGGGTATGAAATTGTTTCTGAACACATTCCATCACGGGTAGTGATGTTTGCCAAAACAAAATTCAAGCGTGAAGGTATCTGGCATACCTGGATTGATTTTGAGAAGTATCATGAACTCGTTAATTCCGAAAAAGAGTTTACCGCTGATAATTACTGCCGGCGAACGCCTGCCGTTGGGTTAAGCGGCACAGGAACATTAGAAAGAATGCCGGATGAAGTTAGGGAACGGTATCTGAAAGAAAGAGAACTTATTTTTGTGGATGAGAAAACAGAAGAAATGGATTTCTATAAAGGACAGGAAACATCTCCATCACCTTCTTTAAACATTAGTAAATAAACATGATAGAAAATCGTAGGTATTAAGTCTGCCTGCGGGCCGTTCGCTTCGTGCTTTCTCGTCATGGTTTGATTTGGATAGACGCAGGATAGTCATAAAGAAAGCACCAATAAACTAGGTGCAAGCAATGTCCGTTCTCAGCTCACCTCGTGGCTGGGCAGGCAGACTTAACTTAATACGTACAGAAAATCATAACTTTTATAAAAATACAGGCAACAAACGAAAAAATGGATTTAATTGATATAATTAACGAAGTAAAAGAATGGACGCCTTTTCATTATCAAGAAACTGTAGTACCTGATGACCAAAAAATATGGAGTTACTTTAAGATTGGAGAAATAACGCCTCATCTGCACATTATTTCTGGATTATATATAGACTATTGGATGGATGCTTGGGGTAAATATAATCCTCTCGCTGCCAATGGATTTGCAGCAGTGCATCTTTCCGCTGAATTTCTTGAAAAACAGTCGCAAGAGTGGAAAGCACTTGGATATAGTTATGTTAGGGGAAAAACGGTTGAATTAGGTTTTACTATTCCACCAGATATTGCCAAAAAATCGTGTCCAGAAGAGCAGACCTCCCTCTATTTAGCTTTAACAAAAATCTGGCCAGAAGATGCTGAGGCACTAGCTGGAAGCAGAGAGAAATTTGTTATTCCTGAAGGCATTCCACACATTCATACTATTATTCCTGTTGATTTTGTAAAATCAAAAAATCCGAATTTGTATAGAACTGATGAAGATGACGAAGATCTTTTGCGCTATAAGAAATCACTCAAGAATGTATCCAATCCTTGGAAATTTTAGATTTTTTAACCGTGCTTCTTTAACCACAGCCATAAAATCAGCCACTCTCATCCTCTCTACTGGATTTTGAGTATTATTATCATATTTAAAACAACTTCCGACAATGGCGCCGTCCGCAAGGCATAACTGTTGATACGCATTTTCCGGCGTCAATCCCGCGCCAACGATTAAAGGATGATCACCAAGCACTTCGCGAAAAATTTTTATTTTGCTCAATGGCGTCTCTTTTCCTGTTCCGGAGCCGGTAACGACGATCGCTTCCGCTCTGGCCATTCCCTGCCGAATATCAGCAGCCAGGCTGGAGCCGTGAACTGGCTGATAATATTTAGGCCAGACGCCGCCAAAAACAATTATTTCTGAACATTTTTCCTTGCATTGTGCATAATCCCCAAGATTTAATTCACCAGATGCATACCTGCCGGCAATATGATCCAGCTGAATAAAATCAATCCCGTACTGGTGAGCTAATGAAAAGGCAAGGTTACATTCGTTAGGGAGTATATTCACGCCAATAGCTATAGTAGAATTTAATTTTGCAGATTCTGAGATGGTTTTTACGACATCACTAAGAGAGCCATGATAATTTTCAATGATCGCGCCATCAACGCCTTCTTCCTCAAAAATAGCTAATTCCTCCAATGCTCTTGGAACAGGATTATCACCCGCCAAATGAATCATCCCTACAATGGGGAGTGTTCCAAAGACTGTTTTAAATTTCTGGTTGAGCTGCATGAAAATCGCAAAAATAAACAAATTTATAAAATTATGGTATTATAGTAAACAACAAAATTAAAGCATAACAACCTTGTCGCTCACTATTATGAAGAAACATTTTTAAACAAGAAACTAAAATCAGCTCTAAGGAGATGTGGGTAGTTGCTTACCTGAATCCTTCGTAGTAACAGTAACAAATTTCAATGGAGGCTCACAATGGGATTATACAAACACGTTCGAATGCTGTGGAAAAAACCGCAGCATAACTTAGCGGAATTATGGAAAACCCGCTTAATGGAGTGGCGCCGCCAAGCGGTAACACTGAAAATAGAAAGACCAACTCGTATTGATCGAGCTCGTTCTCTTGGCTATAAAGCAAAACAAGGATTTATTGTTGTCCGGCAGCGAGTAATGCGCGGCGGACATACCAGACCACAGATCAAATCAGGGCGGCGGTCGAAACGATATGGTACAAGATTAAACCTGCGGAAAAATTATCAGCAGATTGCCGAAGAGCGGACACAGAAAAAGTTTACCAATATGGTCGTGCTGAATTCGTATCTCGTTGCTCAGGATGGGAAACACGCCTGGTATGAAATCATTCTTGTTGACCCGCAGCATCCCGTGATCAAAGCGGACAAAAATATTAATTGGATTGTGAATCGAAAACATCACAGCAGGGCTTTCCACGGCCAGACATCTGCCGGCAGGAAAGGAAGAGGATTACGATGAGTCTGCTGCGGAAGCTGAGTATTGCAGTAGTGCCGATAGCGTTCACTGTTTTTGCAGTGGACAGTTGTTACGGTCCAAAGAATGACCAGAATATTTATGCTGACATCAATAATGATGGCTGGAAAGATGAAGTTTACTTGGTCAACAGTAATCCTTTCCACCGCGGGATATATCAGCATCTGACTATTCCTTTGAATAAGTATGACGAAGATACACCTACAAGGAAAGAAATAAGAGCATTTCGAAAACCTGTTCTTATCCAAAGCTCCGCTATCTTTGATTTAGAGGCTATTACTTCCATCGAAGTAAACGACATTAATAATGATGGTAATAAAGACGTTCTCTATAATATTGCCCAGCCGCGAAATCCTGGAGGAAATACCAAATTTGTTCTCTATGGCCATGGCGACGGCACATTTACGCCACGGGAAGGTTTAGTAGAAGACTGTTCTAAACCAGGGATGACCTGGGATAAGTATGGGTGTGAGTGAGGAGGTACAAAATGACAGAGAAGAAAGAAGTAGTAAAAGAGGAAAATAAATCATTTAAACGGATTAATTATACAGCTATCGCAGCGCTTTCCGCGATAATCGGCGGGCTTGGAGTTTTTGCTGCCGGCCCGAAATCATATCAGGTAGAAATGGCAGATGTTAACAACGACGGCAGGGAAGACATACTGGTAACCGATTACAATCGACAGGTCAAGACTTATTTTGCCGATGAATCTGGCAAAAAAGTATATTTGTCTATTGATCAGATTGCACGACAGTACAAAGAAGAAATGAAAATAGATTTAGAGAAAAAAGTGCAGAGTTTACGTACACTTGAAGAAAATTATTCTCGGTAAAAGTAAAAAATGACAGAAACAATGGAAGAGAAAGTTGGATTCTGGTATGACAAACGAGTTGCCACCAAAGAAAAAGTAATTGATAGCGTTACTCTTGGTATTGCTGGTTATGGTATAGGTTTACTCTTAGGAACGGTGTATCACAATAGTGACCATTTACCAGAAGCAACAATTATTCCCTTCACCTTGGGCATTACTAGTGCCAATGGAAGATTTCTTGAACGGATGATGTGCGGCGGGAGCGGCGCTATTGGATATCAGGCAGGTCTGCTA
>JAUYPT010000073.1 GCA_030695685.1 Nanobdellota archaeon
ACTCTGATATAATTTTATTATTTTCCTCTAAGAGCTGATAATACCTCATGATATAATTTAACAGTTCTTTCAAAAGCTGGTTTATCTTCATCAATCAACTTCTTAGTACCATTATCTCCATTGAAGATTCCAGTTTTTAGAAATCCTCTTACTAATCCTAAATCATGTGTCAGTTCCGTTCTGAGTATATCTTGAGAAACACGTTTGCGATTACCACTCTGATGTCCAAAATAAGATCGTGGGTTTAGATGAAATGTGTCATATACTGCTCCACCATGTCCAGAACCAACAAC
Source organism: Nanobdellota archaeon (assembly GCA_030695685.1). Classification (GTDB taxonomy): domain Archaea; phylum Nanobdellota; class Nanobdellia; order Woesearchaeales; family GW2011-AR9; genus JAUYPT01. The sequence continues at coordinate 294 of JAUYPT010000073.1, forward strand.
TCCTATCGACTGGTAAGGCAATTTTTCATCATAATATATTGTCTGACTGTTTATCCTCAAATACGCCATAGATGTGGAATAGTGGTTATTTTATTAAATCTTTCGAAGTTTAGAACCAGCCTTCGTTTAAACTTTAGTTAAGCCTTCTTCTTTCTCTCCACACTTTAGAAAGCAAAGCTTTGATCTCTGTTAATGCTTCACGAGCTTCAGCAACGTGGCGATGCAGCTCTTTCATCTGCATGTTTTGCAGAGTTTCTGATTTCACTACTTTTTTAATCTGAGGCACATCGTGTATCATCTGTTGTATTTTTTCATGATACGTCGTAATTGCAACCTGTAACCCCAGTAAATCTTTCATAAATTCCTGTTCTATAATTAATTGCCCTTTCAGAACTTTAATAGCATCAGCTATTTCTCCCTTCCGAGCGTACTCTTCAACTGTATCTAATGCCTTACTAAAAGCTTTATTAAAAAGACCCATTTTATCCCAGATAGCTTAACTTTTCATCCTGTATTTCTTCCGCTTCCTTGCCTTTGGTCATGATTCCTTTCAGCTTCTTCTCAAAGAGAACTGCCTGCTGTAATAATGGCTTAGTATCAATCTTTAATCCCGTATAGGCATCTAACGCTTTCAGAATCTCTGCTGCAGCCCGGCTGTCAGGCAAACCGCTTTTAGCCTCTGCAAACAAGGCAATGATCGGCGTTTGAAGCTGCTTCGCAAGAAGCGCACCGGTAACACCAACGACAATGCCTTCATTCAAGGGATTGGCAGCGCCGCTTAACTTTTTGGATACTTCTCCGTCTTTAGTTGAAAAATAAAAGACCCGTCCTGATGTTGCTTCAGGATTTGGTGAACCGACGCCTTCTAAAGAAATAATTTCTTTGGCATTTAAAGTAACAGCTAATTCAGCGATAACATCAGCAAGTTTCCATCCTAATTCTTTTCCGATATTGATAGCATGCACTAAAACAAGATTAAATTCTTTGTTATAATGAAGAGAGACAGGTTCAATGACTTTTTTTTGGTGAATGGCGATCATTGCAGGTATTTCACTCATTTCAATAATACCAATCTTTTCTGTTTCCAAATGTTCCATTAAAAATTCTGTGGCAATTGTCCCAATCAAGCCAAAACCAGGAAAACCTTCGATAATGGTTACATTCTTGGGTTTTTTCGTAAGAATTAATTTCATCAGCATCACCTATTTTAAATTATGAAGAAGAGAATTCTTTGCTGTTTTTAAGTTTTTCTACTTTCGACTATTCTTCGTCGATAAGTTTTCGACGTTTATAATATTGTTTCCGAAAGCCATTCTTCTTATGCTCACTGTGAAGGAATAATAAAATGCCGACGCCGATTAAAGACATTATTCCCACCAGTAAAAAAGTATAGGTAAAGCCGATGAATTCAGCTATGGCAGCGCCAATAGTTGCGGTTGTAGCCGCTCCTAACCCTGCGAGAGTGGAATATAAACTCCATTCAAAACCTTCCTGCTTTTTATCCAAGTTAATGCTCCACAAACTTAACCAGGCTGGATAGGCTAAACCGCTTCCGATTCCAAAAAGGGCTTGTGCCGCATAGATGTGATAAATATGTTTTGAAAAAATATAAATCATCGGCACAAGTGAGATTAAAAAGGCACCGATAACCAACCAGCGCACTTTATCTTCATCCCGATCAACATAGCGTGAAAATGGCAGTTGCACAACACTTTTTGTTGCCAGAAAGATAGCACTTGCTAACCCTGCCGCAAAAATAGTGCCGCCAACAAGATTCTCTTTAATGAAGATAGCTAAAATCGGCTCCATTAAACCGAATCCGGTAACGACAAAAACGTCAGAAAACATCAATAGTATAATAGTGCGATTCATAATAGCAGAAAAATTTTGAGATATATAAATATTTTTAAACTAGAGGCTACAAAATAATGATTAAATTAGTATTAATTAGTATTAATTATACCTCTGATAATTTTTTTATTTCATAATATTTATATAACATATGATAATTATATCATTCTTATGAAGCATTCCATAAAAACATATCAGTTTTTTTTTGGAGCATTGGCAAATCCAAACAGGCTGCAGATAATCAATATTTTACGGCAAGGGAAAAAGAATGTAAGTGAGATTTGTCAAGTCACTGGATTTGAACAGACCATGGTCTCGCATAATCTTAAAGTGCTGGAATATCACGGCATGGTTTTTCGAGAGAAGAATGGTAAATTTCGTTATTATGCGGTCAATAAGAAGACCATCAAGCCTTTGCTAGAATTCATTGATACACACATGGAAGAATATTGTTGCAGAATTTTAGAGGAAAAACATGAAAGAAAGAAATAGAACATTATCGGAGAAGAAAATAGAGCAAAATATAAATTTCTTTGATCATTGGGCAAAAACTTACGATAAAAATTTATTCCAATTCTGGATGCGAAGATTCTATCGACCTGCCTTAAAGATAATTGATGGTGGCAAAATTCTGGACGTTAGTTGTGGTACGGGAGAATTTTTAAGGGAATTGGCGAAGAAAAAGAAAAATCTCATTTACGGCATTGATCTCTCTCCTCAAATGATTGCTCAAGCGCGCCAGAAATTAGGGAGGCAAATCAACCTGCAAAAAGCTGATGTCCATATATTACCATTTCCAGAAAATTCATTTGATTACGTTGTATCGACAGAATCTTTTCATCATTATTATAATCAATATAAAGCTCTGGCAGAAATGAAAAGAGTAGCAAAAAAAGGTGGAAAAGTTATTGTGGTTGATATTAATTTCTTTCTTCCGCCCATTCATTGGCTATTTGAGATGCTTGAACCAGGATGTGTTAAAATTAATAGTAGGAAGGAGATAAAAAATATATTTCAAAAATTAGGATTAGGTGATATTGTCCAACGTCGAAGTTTTATTTTTTCCGTTCTGACTATGGGGGTAAAAAAATGACAGAACAAAAATCAGAGATAAAAACATCCACACTTAAAATCTCAGGCATGCACTGCGCCAGCTGCAGCACGATCCTGACAAGAGCATTGCAGAAAGTGGATGGAGTTAAATTTGCAGTCGTAAATTATTCTACGGAAAAAGCAACTGTTACGTTTGATCCGCTGCATGTTCAGGAAAAGGAATTAGTAGAAGCAGTAACAAAGAAAGGCTATAGCGCTGAAGTCTTAGGAACAGAAAGTTATGCCCGGGAAGAAAATCTACGGAAGCAGGAAATTCAAAAATTAAAGATGAGATTAATCATTAGTTTACTCTTATCATTTCCGGCGTTGCTGATCAGCATGTTTTTTCCTGTATTTCTATTTAAGAATTATCTTCTCTGGATTCTGACCACACCTGTTCAATTTTACATTGGCTGGCCGTTCTATCAGGGAACCTGGGCAGCATTGAAAAATAAATCGGCAAATATGGATTCGTTAATTGCCATCGGGACAAGCGCTGCCTATTTCTATTCTGTGTATGTAGTCTTATTCAACGGTGGAGAACATCAGTATTTTGAAATTTCTGCTATTCTTATCACACTTGTCTTGCTGGGAAAATATCTCGAAGCCATCGCCAAAGGAAAGACGAGTCAAGCTATTGCCAAACTGGTCAAGATGGGTGCAAAAACAGCAACCGTTGTTCGTGGCGGAAAAGAAATGAAGATTCCCATCGAGCAAGTTATTGTAGGAGATATTGTTATTGTCAAGCCTGGGGAAAAAGTTCCCGTTGATGGTGTCATTATAGAAGGCCATTCTTCCGTCGATGAAAGTTTAGTCACGGGAGAAAGCATTCCTGTCGAAAAGAAAAAAGGGGATGCTGTGATCGGATCAACAATCAATAAAACAGGAACATTTCAGTTTAAAGCAACTAAAGTTGGCAGTGAAACGACGCTGGCCAGGATTGTCAAACTGATTGAAGATGCGCAGTCTAAAAAAGCGCCAATCCAACGATTTGCCGACGATGTTTCATCTTATTTTGTACCGATTGTTATTGGTATTGCGGTAATTACATTCTTACTGTGGTATTTTGTCTTTAAGGCAACGTTAGATTTTTCATTAATTACAGCAGTGGCAGTATTAGTCATCGCTTGTCCATGTGCTCTCGGTTTAGCGACGCCAACATCGATTATG
>JAUYPT010000081.1 GCA_030695685.1 Nanobdellota archaeon
ACCGGCAATATCTCCCAGAGCCCAGATGTTTTCAACATTCGTTTCCATGTATTTGTTGACTTTAATGAACCCTTGCTTTGTCGTTTCAATTCCACTTTTTTCTAGTGCAAGAGTATCAGTATTTGGCTTTACACCAGTGGCAACCAGCAATTTTTCAGCGCTGATTTTTGTAGTCTTGTTACCTGTTTTGACTGTAACGGCAATCTTCTTACCGTTTGGTTCTACTTTTATGGCATCAGTATTGAGCAGGAGATGATATTTTTTCTTCCAGAGGTTAGTTATTGTGAGCGCAATATCTTTATCTTCGCGCGGGATGAGAACATTATTCCGCTGCACAATCGTAACCTTTGTTCCTAATGCAGCATAGAAAAAACCTAATTCCACTCCAATATAACCTCCTCCAAGAATAATCATGCTTTGAGGACGTTTTGTCTGCCGCAATGCTTCGGTACTTGTGAGATAAGGTACTCTATCTAATCCATGAATAGGAGGTATAAATGGCCGTGCGCCGGTGGCGATGACAATTTTTTTCCCCGTGATGTGTTCACCATTAACTTCAATAACATTCTTATCCACAAATCTGCCTCGTCCTTTGAATAAAGCTGGATTTTTTTCCGCACGAATATTTTTTTCAATCGAATGGGCATCACTGTCAACGGTCTTGCTTGCCCTGTTGGTAACAGCATTAAAATTAACTGTAGTGAGTTTAGCAGTAAGGCCAAATTGAGAAGCATTCTTGATTGTTTCAGCAGTTTCGGCAGAATGAATCACAATTTTCGAAGGAATACAACCTCTGTTTAAACACGTTCCTCCTAATGGCCCGTCTTCAACGATAGCAACTTTTAACCCTTGCTCTGCTGCGCCGCCAGCGACGTTTAATCCAGCACCCGAACCAATGACTATTAGATCAAATGATTTCATGACATCCTCTTTTTTATCATTTGAAAAGAAAATTATTATTTAAATCTGCCTGTAGGCAGAGTTAGAAGCTGGCTGATTTCTGTAACTGTTCGGTTAATTTACGAAAGATTTAAATTTTTGAGGAATTCATTACTACTATGACTACTCCTCTTGAAGATTTGCTGTTGAATGAGATCACTCCTCAGTATGTTGCCAAGAATATCGCGCCGTATCTTCAGGTAACAGTACCAGAACCACCGCAGATATTAGTAGATATACTCTCTCAACAACCAGAAGCAATGACTGCAGAACAGGCTTTAGAGATGTATAATGTTACTTTACAGACCGATGGCCGGGAAGAGGCGGCTGCTTTTTTACGTGCCTTCAACAAAGGGGAATTTAACCCTCCTGTCATTGATGAAGAAGCACAAACTAAGGAATATCAGCTGCAGCAACAGCAGGAAGATGAGTATATGGGTGCTTTAGATTTATATACACAACCAGAAAAAGATGCCTATACTGTTGCCTGTTATGCAGGACTGGCAATGAGGCGATTTATAAGGGTAGATCCTTCAGAAGTGATAGTTCGTAAAAAAAATGGAATACCTCTGGAAATAAGAATTACACCAGAATTATTTGAAAATTATATCTCATTAAGTATTGACGACGGCATGAAGTGCCTGGAAGGGGATTACTGGATGCCTATCAAAGATATTACAACACCAGAAATTATCAACTCTGATTTTAAACCAAAAGCACTGGAATGGCTTAAACAGGAACTTTATTCCCGAATCGCTGATGGCAGCGACTGTCTTCTTTTGGAAAAGGTAATTGTAAGGAAAGATGAAGATGGGATGATTTTGTTGCGGGATAAAAAGAAAAGTCAAAATTCATAGTTTCTTTTTATGCAAAAATAGCCAGAAAACCATTGGCTTTAGCCAATGGATGTCCACAGCAAAGCAACGACTTTGCTGGGACGCCAATGAAGTCTTTGCTTCATTGTGCGAATGGCGTAGTGTTTCTGGCTATTTTGCATCCTAAAAATGCGTAGTTTAGAAACCGTCTTTTTTCAAACTCCGTCCCTTTAGGGCGGGGTAAGACGGTTTCACGCATTTTTATGATACTATTTTGGATCATACATTACGATACACTCATTCCACACTCTTCCATAGTAAACAATCTTTAAATAGGGTCACGTCTTCTTTCTCTGGTTATGATACACAGAAAAACGAAGGTCTTTGTAACCAGAAAAATTCCCGGTGCAGGACTGCAACTGCTTCAAAAACAGTGCTTGGTCAAAGTTTATCCTCACGATAACATAATCTCTGAACAAGAATTGATCAGAGGAGTACGCTGGTGTGATGCCTTACTTTGTCTTTTGACGGATAAAATTACCAAAAAAGTAATTGATGTTAATCCTCGGCTAAAAATTATTGCCAATTACGCCATTGGTTATGATAATATTGATGTAAAATATGCTACCGAGAAAGGGATTCCTGTTACCAATACGCCTAATGAATTCATTACTGATGCGGTTGCGGAACATACCTTTGCCTTAATGCTGGCGGTTACAAAGAGAATTGTGGAATCAGACCGCTTTATACGGAAAGGAAAATATAAAGGCTGGGCACCGATGCTACTGTTGGGAACGGAATTAAAAGGAAAAACACTCGGCATTATTGGCTTAGGCAGGATTGGATCTGGCGTTGCCGAGCGGGCAAGCCATGGCATGGGCGCGAAAGTACTCTATTATGACGTGAAGCGGAATTTGCCGTTTGAAAAAAAATATCACGCTATAAAGACATCCATTCAAGATTTACTCACAAAATCAGATATTGTTACCGTCCACGTTCCTTTATTGAAATCAACCTATCATCTGATTGGCAGAAAAGAATTGGCGATGATGAAAAAAACTGCCTATCTTATCAATACATCCCGTGGCCCTGTCATTGATGAAGAGGCCTTAGTGCAGGCATTGCAGAAAAAGAAGATTGCCGGTGCAGCACTGGACGTTTATGAGAAAGAGCCACATTTAGCGAAAGGCTTGGAGAAATTGAAAAATGTCGTACTCACACCGCATACGGCATCGGCAACTATCGAAGCACGGAGCGCGATGTCGGAGATGGCAGCGAGGAATATTCTGGCAGTGTTGCAGGGAAAAAGACCGCCGCAGCTGGTCAATCCGGAAGTTTATGGGAAAAAAGTGCAGAGAAAGTGATTTTGGTTTATTTTTCTTTTGCTAACCAAAACGTTAGGAGAAATGATTAATATCCTTCGGCAGATTACATAATGAGCTAAACACAAAGTCAGCCTGTAAATCTTCTTTTAATTTTTCATAAGTATGCTTCTTTCCCAGAAGGATTACTTTTACTTTCATTTTTCGTGAGGCAACGACATCAGAATGGGCATCGCCGACATACATTACTTCCTCCGGACGGAGTTTATGCTTCCGAAGAACATGGCTTAAATTTTCAATCTTTGATTTTGGCCCGCCGAGAATTTCATTAAAATAAGAAGCAACACCGCAATGTTTAGCAATCTTTGTGACTTCTCTTTTGTTTTCCAAAGAAAGAAGAAAAAGATACTTTACTTGTTTCTTCAATTCCTTAATCAGGTTACTGCACTGGAATAAAGGGCATGTTTTGAGGCTATTTTGATAATGCTGTCCAAAATGATTTTCTACGATCTTTAATTCTTGTTGTGTTGGCTTCCGGTGCAGGAATGTTGCAAATAACACTTTTACTTTTTCTTTCCTATTCATTCCTGATCCAGCTAATGTATTGTAGGCAGCGGCGACGCCATTACTAATGTTAAATTTTTCTGTAAACACGTTTTCAAATTCTGCTGCCTTTTTGTCTTCCGACATGATTAAAGTGCCGTCAAAGTCAAATCCGATAGCTTTAATTCCAGATTTTTTGGCTTTATTTCTTGCTTGGGTATCATACCCCGCAGTTCTACTGCGATGTCGATTCCAAGCAAGATTAAAAAATACCCCGGAGCTCTGCTCCGATTGGGATTTTTTATTTTTCTGCATCATTTTCTACACATATCCTTTAAGAATTAATAACGCAGTATAACTAATGACTCCAAGAATAAAATAACGGACATCACCTTTTCTGCCGAACGGAAGATGATGCCTGGTAACAGTGAATAATACTACGCCGGTTGCCATGCCTATCAATGAAAATTCTATCCACAGCGCTCGCTGCGTCCAGATGAAAACAGCAAAAATTGCTCCTACTAACGTTGACGTTGATAAGAACAAGGCTTTGAGCTTATTTTTATAGGATTCCTGCGGTAAATTATGGATAATGGTATAAAAAATAATCGAAACGAAGAGAAGAATGCCGGCAGTCATGTCCTGCTGCGTTAACGTCACGAGAACAATACCTAAAATAAAATGATAGATATAATAAAAGATGTTTTCTTCCAATGAGATCACTTTCAGCAGCTGAAATCTATGATTATACTGGTAAATCTTTTTTTCTACAATATGATGAATCGCAAAACCAAAAACTAACGAGAAGAACAATAATTTATCAATGGCAAGAGCAGTCTCAGCAAAAAATGGCAACAGCCCTAACAGGGCATAGGTTATAGATACACCGGCAGAAAAGGAGATTAATTTTTCAATATACCTTTTATGCCGTACATCAATCTTCTTAGACCAATATTCTACAGCCATTACTATTGCTGCAAAAAGCAACGACAGCAATGCTGATACCGCTATCACCATTACAACAATCAATTTTTGTGCGCTTAATAATCTTTCGACGGAAGAGGAAATTAAAAATAGTCTTCAATGCTTATTTGTACCTTCTCATTGTCTTCCATTCAATCATCGTTTTCAGAAATGCAGGGATAATTCCCGTAATGACAATATTTTTGTATGTAAAGATGCCATTTCTCTTTCCCAAGCTGATGACCATCGGCCGTTCTGCGGAATGGTATTGTTCTAATTTTTCTTTTCTTTCCACATGAAATATATTTCTAACTATAAGCGCTGCCTGCATTTCAGCATTCTGCGCCGTTTTTTCTTCTTTTCTATCGGTAATATCCCCTGCTGCAAAAATAGTCTGGTAATTCAGGACTTGAAGATAGTTATTCACTTTTAATTGCTGTTTTTGGTTTACAATAGCGCTAAAATTATGATGTAAAAATGAAGAATTTGCTTTGATGCCGGTGCAGATGAAGATGATGTCATGCTCTATACAGACTCCTTTATTGGTGAAACAGTACCCATCCTTGTTTTCCACCATTCTTTGGTTATAAATGATGGTTACTCCTTTTTGCTGCAAAAAACGCTGGGCGTGGCGGACAGCTTTAGGATGATGCCGCGTGATCAGATTTTCATGAGCATGAATAATAGTGACTTCTTTACCTGGATAACAATCCACAATTTCCGCAGCAAGCTCCACGCCGACAAGGCCGCCGCCGATGATCAATACTTTTTTCGCTTTCGTGAGAATATGAGTATAGTTGCGCAGCGTCGCAGCCCTATTGGCAATAACCGTATTTTTCTCTTTGATGGGGGTTGTGTACGATGATCCGGAACTAATGATTAGGTAATCATAGGCTATTTTCTGTTTCGTTGTTAGTACATCAGTAGTTGTGACATCATTAACTTCTGCTGTAACTATTCTGGCATGAGGAAGATAATGGCGGTGTAATACCTGAATTTTTTTGATATGCTTTGGTTCTACAATTGTTCGTAAGATAGAAGGTGTAAACTCAAAATAATCTTTGGTATCAATTAATGTTACGTCAAAATCACGCTGCAGTTTTTTGGCAGCATACGATCCGGCAAATCCGCCGCCAATAATAACAACTTTCTTCATGACTATTGTTTTTCAGTTCTTTTATTTAAACTATTGGTCGCTTGAGAAAAAATAAAATTGAAGAATAAATAAAAAAAAGAATCAAGAATGTTTATTTTTTAGCACCCATAATTCGGAACATCGTTGTTCCACACTTAGGACACTTTCCTTTCATGGCTCTTCTGACCATGCCGCCTTTACCTTTCATCGCTACTTCTTTTCCATCAGCCATCATTCTCTTGGCTTTACACTTTACGCAATAACCTTCCGTCATTTTAACAACCTCACTTTTACATTTTACAGAACGCTGATATTAACGCCCTTTTTGCTTATCTTTTGCTATAAATGGTCATTCCCTCTTAAAAAGCTTTCGGCGTTTAAGCATAAATACAAGCACAATTACGTTTTTATTGTCTGGTAGTAAAAGCAGAGAGAATTATTCTTATGAGAATGGGATTTTACCGTTTGATGCCAATCGTAACACTAAACTTCTCGCTTTCCAATGATGTTTCTCCACTAAAAGAAATCGTGCGCACTTTCAATACTGCTTTGAGATCGTTTTGAATAGCGCTGATCATCTCCTCAAAGTCTTTTTCTTCACTAATTAGAACAAGTTCAGCAAGGTCTTCTTTTAAGGAAAGTTGGTTCTCAGATTTGAATTTACGGACGGTGTTAATAATATCAACGCCAAGGTCGCCGATTAATTCTACTCTATCATCAGCATGTTTGGCATCAAACGCCGGCCATGAAGAAAGATGGATACTTTTTTTGCCTTCTTTTTCTGCAAAATAAAGCTGGTAGATTTCTTCCGTGATATGAGGCATGATTGGCGCCATCATTGTAAGCACTGTCAGGATTCCTGTATATAATCCATATTGCGCACTTTCCCGTGCCGTTTCTCCCCGCTGCTGAGCATTGTAGATTCGATCTTTGATAATTTCGAGGTATTGATCACAGAACGTATGCCAAAAGAAGTTCTCAACACCAGACTTCGTCTTGGAATATTCGTAATTCTCAAATGTCTCTGTTGACTCTTTGATTAATCTCTGCAATTTACTCATCAACCATTGGTCAAATGTTTCTAAATGCGGTGCTGTCTGGTGTTTGTATCCTTCTAAATGCATGATCGCAAATTTAGATGCGTTCCAGAGCTTGTTGGCAAATTTCTGGCCGGTTACAAGGTCTTTTTCCTGGAAGGGCAAATCATCACCTAACTTTGATCCTGCAGCCCAGAAACGCAGCGCATCAGCGGAATATTTTTGAATCATCTCCTGCGGCTCTACAATATTGCCTACTGATTTGGACATTTTCCTGCCATGCGGGTCTTGGGCATGGCCGGAAATCATCACCTTTTTCCATGGCACTCGTCCAAAATGGAACAAGCTCTTGACAACGGTATAAAATAACCATGTTCTAATGATATCATGAGCTTGCGGTCGGAGTGAAAAAGGCTTGTTGTCGTAATGGTAAGAATATTCTCCTTGATGAATCCAGTTCCCGGCAATTTCTGGTGTCACGGACGATGTTGCCCATGTGTCCAGAACATCTGTTTCTCCATTAAATTCCGTCGAGCCGCAGCTGCACTTTTGTTTTGGCTTCATGCTAGTAGGATCAACTGGAAGATCTTTTAAATCCGGCACGAGATGCTTTTTACAGGAAGTACAAGTCCAGACCGGAATGGGAATCCCAAAGTGCCGCTGCCGGGAAATGCACCAATCCCACTGTAAATTTTCAACCCAGTGGTCATACCGGACTTTCATGTGTTCCGGATACCATGTTATATGATTGGCTATCTCCAATAGCTCCTGCTTGCGGTCGAGAATCTTGATGTACCATTGTTTCATTTTCAAGAATTCAATTTCTGTTTTACAGCGCTCATGGACATTAACAGCATGGCTGATTTCTTTTTGTTTGACTAAATACCCTTGCTGCTGTAATGTTTCAAGAATTTTATGACGGGCTGCGGTAATTTTTAAGCCTTTGAATTCTCCTGCCAAAGAGTTCATCCGGCCATCTTTTTCAAAAACAATCCGCAGCGGCAATGTAAAGCGGTGCCATTTTTCGACATCTTCTTTATCTCCAAACGTACAGACCATCATCAATCCCGTTCCTTTATCTAAATCTACTGTTTCATCTGCGAGAATGGGAATTTCATAATTAAAAAGTGGAACAACTGCTTTTTTGCCT
>JAUYPT010000100.1 GCA_030695685.1 Nanobdellota archaeon
CGAGCAGATCGACGAACACCGAATTGGGAAACATCTTGGTGACTTTGCAGAGCAGAATCTCATCCTGTTCCGGGAAGCCTTTTCGGGAGTAGAGCATGTTTTTTTTCTTCTTTATCTTCTTTAAAAATGTTTGCTCAGAGAGTATGTGCATAGCTGATTTTTCTTAACAACCTATATTCTACAGTATGGAACTCTTTATGTAGTTAATGTAGTTACATTATAACTACAATGAGAAGGTTAATCCAAATGAAGATGGAAGGATATGAAGCTGTTGAGAAAACAGCAACTAAAGGGGGAAATAGTGCTCGAGTCTATGTTCCAAAACAATGGGAAGGGAAAACAGTAAAAGTGATACTCTTAGAATAGAGTTAAGCTCAAATTATGGAGATAAATCAAGAGATGAAATTCTCAATGAGTTAATCGATAAAATAATAGAGATTGAAAAACTCAAGAAGAAACTTCGTCGGTATGAGAATCCTCATACCCCTCCAAGTAAAGATGAAAGAAAATCAAGAACTAACTTTGTTTCTCAAACTGGTTTAGGAGTTGGTAAACAGACCGGTTACAAGGGGGCTACAAGAGAACAAAAAGAACCTACTGATTTTGTCAACTGTTTTGATAGTGTTTGCTCACAATGTAGCAAACATAACGAGCCGAAAGAGATTAAACAAAAAATCTATGAAGAAATTCCCGACCCCCAATCAACAAAAATAATTAAAGTGCAATGGGGTGTTTATGATTGCAATTGTGGTCATCATTGGGAATCAAAACCAGTAGAAGTTCCAGATAGGGGGTTATTTGGGAAAAATATGCAGACCCAAATAACTTTACTCCGTTTTGACGACCGATTGCCACTTAGAAAAACTATTTCAGCGATAGAAAGACAATACAAAACTACTTTAACTTCCAAAGCAGTTTATGATATTACTAAAAGAGTTGCTGACAAAGCAACTCCCGAGTATGAAAAGATAAAACATAAGATTAGAAGAGCCACACATCTGCATATTGATGAGACAAAAATAAAGATACAATGCGTGACTTATTGGCTATGGATTTTCCGTTCAAATAAAAATGTATTTTTTGTGATACACAAAAAAAGAAATAAAACTGTTTTGGATGAGATTTTAGGATATCATTATGCAGGCATAATTATATGCGATGGTCTTTCTGCTTATGAGGAATATACAAAATACTTGCAAAGGTGTTGGGCACATATTCTCAGAGAGACAAAAGAAATGGCAGAAAAACATGAAGATGCAAAACCAATGCACCAATGGATGAAGGATTTGTTTGCCATTGTAAAATCTGTAAGCGTGAAAGACCCGCTAAATCAGAGGCAGAAATTGTATGATAAATGTATTTTAGAGATGAAACAGTTGATAGGAACGTATTCTTCCTATCAGCATTTAGTAAAAGTTATTACCACCATAAAAAACGGATTAGATTTTTGGTTTACAAGAATTATTCATCCTCAAATTGAACCCACAAATAATAATGGAGAACGTTCTTTAAGAGAGATAGTAGTAATGAAAAAGATTATGGGAACATTGAGAAATCAAGATGGTGCAGATATTTTAGCAAAAATGATGACTTTAATCTCTACATGGAGATTAAATGGGCAAAACCCATTTTATTCTTTGAGAGCAATTATTTAGCTATGCACATACTAGCGTTTTTATCATATAGTGGCAACATATTACTGTTGAAAGGCCGAAATGAATGGAAGCCCTATCATAGCCATATTCTCGTAGAAGCAGAGGCTTTCCGGGCGGCCGTGCAGGGAAGCCCGTTCAGGGAAAGAAACAGCCCCACCCCAGAAGAGCCATAGCAACGCGAAAAATAATCACAATGTTTAAATATGTGTTAACACATATAACAGTTCTAGGAGGTTCACCATGGTAAACATGACGTTAGCTGTTCCAAGCGAACTCTATGCAGAGATGACCGTGCACTCTGAGATTCGCTGGAGCGATGTCGCCCGGCAGGCTTTCACCAAGAAAGTAGAAGAATTGCATTGGATGGACAAAGTACTGGAGAAAAGCGCTTTGACAGAGAAGGATGTCGATAGAATCGGGCATAAGATCAAAGCGGAAATAGCGAAGCGGTTCAGATGAAGCTGGTTGTTGATACCAATGTTGTTATCTCGAGTCTTCTCAAAGATTCTCTTACCCGAAGGCTCATCACCCATATTGATGCAGACCTATACACGCTTCGCTTTACTCAAGAGGAGATCGATACGCATAAACAGGAGCTCCTCGAGAAAGGGGGTTTCAGTGAAGTTGCTCTGAATATTCTTCTTGAAAACATTCTCAATAAACTGGTGATTCTCGGCGATGAGGTCGTCAAATCAAAAATGAAAGAGGCGAGGGAACTGATGGACACCATCGATTGGAAAGATACCCCTTTTATTGCTGCAGCTTTAGCAACCGATGCAGACATTTGGTCGGATGATAAGCACTTTGAGAAACAAAGAAAGATTAAGGTCTGGAAAACACGGGACTTAGCCAAATTATTTTGTCCTTCTTAAAAATCAGCCGATGATTTTTATCATATCTACCATCCGGCAGCTATAGCCCCATTCGTTGTCGTACCACGCGACCACTTTCAGAATCCTGCGGTCGATGACGGAAGTCAGCTGCGCATCAAAGATAGCCGAGTGCGGATTATGGATAATGTCGGAAGAGACCAATTCGCCTTCCGAATATTCGATGATATCTTTCATCTTGTTGGCCGCAATTTTCTTGAACAGGGCCTTGATTTCTTCGACGGTAACATCGCGATTTGTTTCGATGGTAAAGTCTGTCACGCTGCCATTGACAATGGGAACCCGAAACGCCAAGCCGCGCACTTTTCCCTGCAGTTCGGGAATGGCTTCAACCGCAGCCACGTCCGCTCCCGTCGACGTCGGGATGATATTAATCGCTGCGGCTCGCGCCCGGCGCAAGTCTTTGTAGGGGCCGTCAACCAGCTTCTGCGTTGAAGTATAGGCATGGATCGTCGTAAAGAAGCATCTCTTGATGCCGATATGGTCTTGCACTACTTTCAGGACGGGAGCTACGCAGTTCGTCGTGCAGGAGCCGTTGGAAACCACGCGATGGGCTTTCTTATTGTACTGATGTTCATTCACTCCCAAAATTAACGTCGCAGTATTTGTCGGGCAGACTTTCTCTGCTTCACACTTGCAGGGGGCGGAGATAATCACCCGCTTGGCACCGGCATCGAGATGCGCCGCGGCTTTCACCGGATCGGTAAAGAAGCCGGTGCTCTCCACCACCACATCAATCTTCAGCTTTTTCCACGGCAATTTCGCCGGATCTTTTTCCGCGAGGACTTGGATCTTGTTTCTGCCGACGATCAGCTGGCTGTCGGTATAGCCTATTTTTTCGGGAAGCAGGCCGTGGACGGAATCGTACTTGAGCAGGTGGGCGAGGGTCTTGTTGTCCGTTAAGTCGTTTACTGCTATAATATTCAGCTTCCGGTCTTTATAACCGGCACGGAAGACCATTCTGCCGATGCGGCCGAAACCGTTGATAGCGATGTTGATAACCATGGGATACCTCTTTTTTAGCCAGGGAAGCTTTCCGGCTATAAATATTTTGTCTACACCGTGAAAGAGCAATTCACCTGCTCTTCTTTTTCTTTTTTTCTCTCAGGAATTTACGTACAACTGCTACAAACTCTTTTACCGCTTTAGTCTTCAGGAAAATAGCAAATATGCTTCGTTCCGTCACGTCAAAGTATTCATGAGCGAGAACGTTTCTTTGGGAAGCGAGGTATTGCATTTTCTGGGCCAGCTCTCCGGAGATAATTTTTTCTTTTTCGAGAATCTGAAAAATCTCTCGGTAAGAGGCGGGCATCCCTAATTTCTTTCCTCGTATAATCTCCTGACCTAAGTCGATAGTTCTGTTTAGAATTGCAAATAAGAGCATGGAAAGGCTGTAAAACCGTTCTGTGGACATTGCCGGGCTTTCTACTTTCAATTTTTCTAAATCAATGATATAATGCTCAAGGTCCGCAATGATCTTTCCTATCCTTTCAATGTCATACATAGGGCACCCCCGGCAGGTATGCTTTTAAAAAGACGCTCAATCTCGGCTTAAAGTCTAAATATTCTTTTACGGTTCTCCATCGTAATTCATCAATATCTCGCCGGTCAGCAACGAAGAGCGGCTTTCCTTCTTTGAATACACGAACTTTTATGGTAAAGGGAAGATCTTCAAAGAGAACCACATCTATTTTTTCTGAGCCGTAGCTCAGAATATCTCTTTTTTCTTTTTCCGAGATGCTCGGGGCAATAACACAAATATCCGTATCTGAAAGCGGTCCAGCCTTTCCTGTTGCCCGTGAACCGAAGAGATAAATCGCTTTTATTTTTGGATTATGGGAAAGCTCTGCAATTATTTTTTTGATGGGTAAGGCCATAGGAAGATATAACCGTTCTCTATTTTATATAGCTTCCGATATCCGGCAGTGTGTAGAATTGACTGATGCACTGGACTGATTATTGTATAAAAAGCAACAACCCATCAGTCAAACATGCGCACCTCCCCAATATTCTTGGGTGCGGAAAAGTAAAAGTCTATTCCTGAGCAGCAAAAACATTAAATACTACTTTCTAAGGGTGAGCAAGGTTTAACTATGGTCAAAGCATCTTTACAAGAGTACATGAAAAAAAAGGATGGACTATTGGGGATATTGTAGCGTGGATAGTTATTGTTCTCCTTGTCATCTGGATCCTTTTAAAAGTATTGGGCATCAGTACGTATTAAGTTTCCTCGTTACCTTTTTTAAGTACTCGAAAAAACCTTTAAATTCATTGGATATTCTTGTTTCATGGAGAAAAAAGAATTGCGATAGTTGAGCAAAAACCAACTTATTGAGATCATATTTGATCTCAAAGCCAAAATCGATCACTTTGAGCATTTGCTCAAAGCGTTTGACAACCCCCACACTCCAAGTTCTAAAATTCGCTCCAAAAAGAATACTGAACGAGA
>JAUYPT010000107.1 GCA_030695685.1 Nanobdellota archaeon
GCCGGAATTTATTGCCTATCGGGAAATGCCGGCAATGATCGAGGCGTATAATCTTATAGAACAAGAACCCGATCTTTTAATCGTCCACGGCAGCGGCATTCTCCATCCCCGACACTGCGGGATTGCTTCTCATCTTGGATTAGCGTTAAACATCCCTACCATCGGTGTTACTGACTTTTTGCCGTTGGGAACAATAGAAAAAGGAAATATTATTGTTGATAATATTATTGCTGGATTTGAAATTAAAACAAGAGACCATGCTAATCCTATCTATGCCTCGCCAGGACATCACATTTCCACTGGTTCTGTCTTAAACATCATTCCTAAAACCATCAAAACACCGCATAAAATGCCAGAGCCATTACATCTAGCGCAGAAGATTGCCAGGAAGAAAGTGAAGAGTTTACGGCAGGAAAAGAAATAAGCCCCCACCGAGACTTTCATACTGCTACACTATTTTGCTATATCGTGGGGTCGAACAAAGTGAGTATCCCACTTGAATACGACTCGCCTAGTGTAACTGGCATTTGAACTCGGGACCTCCTGATTACAAGTCAGGTGCTCTAGCCGCTGAGCTATGGGGGCTTTAAATCGAAAATTGAGTTAAATACTTTATTAAGTTTTCTAATCATATACAGAAAATCGTGCCGGCTCGCACATTACCACCATTAACACAGCCGGATTCTTTTCCTGCGATTGTTTCAGCATCTTCAAATCAGTCTGCGATGCTAGACAGCTCTTATAGGGATGGCTGTGTAAAATGATCAGTGAATCTGAAGAACACGGCTCAAATATAACATGATTAAACGATTGCTCATACATAACAGGTTGATAAAAAGAATGGATATAATAATCTGCGTTTACGTTTGCACCCTGTAAACAGACACTAAATTCTACTTTTTGTTCTGCAAAATAAATTTGCTGTAGTTCCCGGTGAACATCATTCTCAAAAATGATCGAGAAGCCATCAAGAGTAATGACGTTGTTTTCTAATGGTGCAGATTGCAATTGCCCTCGGATGATCCCTGCTAAAGGATAATCACTAAAAATAGAAAAAAAAAGTAACATGAGTAATCCTATCCCCATAATAAAAACAACTATTTTCTTCCATTTTGATTCTTCCGGAGCTTCAAAAATAGTAGTATCATCAACTATGTCTATCTCCTCTGGTTTCATCTCAGAATTGAATCCTCTTGCGCGACCATAAATAAAAAATCCAGCTCACTCCTAACGCCATATCGACTAACGCCGATTCCAAAAATCGCCGCAACGCCGGCGCAGCAGCATTCAGGAATGATGGTGTTGCCGGATCAAAATAGGTTACGGAAGTGTATGAAAAGTGCAACAAGCTCGGCCAGAATAATGGCACGCCGGCAGAGAAAAACATGTCCATCATTAGGTGAGTCATAATTCCACCAGCAATGGCATACATAAACGAAAAGCTGTTTTTATTTCCAAGAAAACGGAACAGAAGATATACTAACAGCGGTGCAACAACAACAAAGAATAAACTATGAGTAAAAGTGCGATGGAGCTCCGTTCCCAGTGTCCAGTCCAACAAAAAATCAATGTCTGGTAGTACTCCACCTAATAACAGAAAAAACCAGGCTTTCTGGCGTATCTTTTTCCTGGTTGCAAATTGATACACTTTTCCAGCAAACCAGGCAATAATAAGATGGGTAAATCCAAACGACATTGTTTCAAAAGAAAATCATCGTTTTAAATAAGTAATGAATTTTTAATCTTAAATCTAACTATTAGTCAAAATCAAAATAATCCCTAACACCATTCGGCATCAATGCAGTCGCTTCCCTACTTCCAAAAAGATTATAGACTGTTTGTATCTGTCCTTTACGATTATGATGTTGATAATAACAATAGTGGCCATGCGGTGAAATATTAGAAATCATAAGTCTTCCTTTAGTATCTTCCAGTATGAAATCAAGAGAAGTGCCAAGAGGATCGTGCTCAAACTTCGTGATTATTGCTTCCGTCAAAGGAGTACCGTGATTACCAACATGAATTTTATAGGATAATGGGGTGCCAATTTTTCTGCCTTCAATCACCCACCATACTTTTCCTCTCGTAGTAACTTTACCCGGTTCACTATCAGAATAGCCGACATAAAGGGCTATCCTTCCTTCCGACAGCCCCTCAACATTTGGCCCTTCCGATAAATATATTTCTAATGACACATGACAGCTGTTCAAAATTCTTTTTATAAAATTATAGATATTCTAGGATCTAAAACATTTCCACACGGCGTTGTTGCGAAACCCTACACTTTGGCTGGTGTGAAGCCTGTTTCCGCTTCTCCCTTCGTCTAAACTCTGGTCGTCTCGCAGAACTTTGCGAGGCTCTCTTCCTAGGCGAAGACACACCAGCACTAGTTTCGCAACAACCTCTTTCCACACGAAAAGCTAATAAATAAAGATTAATCCTGCGAACAGATGATTGTCGGAATTGTTGGGAAGCCAAATGTCGGAAAAAGCACCTTCTTTAAAGCATCGACGTTAGCAGACGCAGAAATTGCCAATTATCCCTTCGTGACGATTAAACCGAATGAAGGTGTTGGTTTCGTTAAAATAAACTGTGTCGATAAAGAGTTTGGCAGGCAGTGTAATCCCAGAACTGGCTATTGCAGCAGCCATAAGCGGTTCGTGCCGGTAAATCTGATTGACGTTGCCGGCTTAGTTCCCGGAGCGCATGAAGGCAAAGGCATGGGCAACCAATTTTTAGATGACTTGCGGCAGGCAGATGCGCTGATTCATGTGATTGATCTTTCCGGCTCTACCAATGAAAAAGGGGAAGTTATCGAGCCTGGCAGTTATGACCCTGCCGAAGACGTGCGCTTTTTAGAAGTGGAATTAGATATGTGGTATATTGGCATCATCAAAAAGGGTTGGGAGAAATTTGCCCGAACTGTTGTTCAGGAAAAACAAAATGTCACTATTGCCTTAGCCAAACAATTATCAGGGTTGAAAGTAACGGAAGCGATGATAGAAGAAGCAATTGAACTGTTACATTTAGACAAAGAAAAGCCAATGCAGTGGAAGGAAGAAGAGTTCCAAAAATTAGCAACACTTCTGCGGCAGAAGACAAAGCCAATGATCATTGCCGCAAACAAAATTGATACACCACATGCTCATCAAAAATTAAATCTCTTACGACAACAATTTCCACGCTATCTTTTCGTCGGCTGTTCCGCAGAATCAGAGCTGGCATTGAAAGAAGCAGCTAAAGCAGGATTGATTAATTATATTCCAGGGGAAAATAATTTTACGATTGCCGCAGCAGAAAAATTAAATGAAAAACAAAAAAAAGCGTTAGATTTTATTAAAGCCAACGTTTTGGAAAAATATGCCTCAAGCGGTGTCCAGGATGTCCTCGATAAGGCAGTTTTTGAGTTGTTAGGATACATTGCTATCTTTCCTGGCGGTGCTACAAAATTGGAAGATAAAGATGGCAACGTTCTGCCAGACTGCTTCCTGCTGCCGATGAAAAGCACTGCACTCGATTTTGCTTATAAGCTGCACACTGATCTCGGAAAAAATTTTATCCGCGCCATTGACGTCAAAACTAAAAGAACAGTCGGTAAAGAACATAAGTTGCAGCATCGGGATGTTGTTGAAATCATCGCCGGGAAATAGTCTCTCCTGGATACAAATAATTAAAAAACCGGTATACTCTTATTTCTGAATGAATTGGCTGAACCGTTTTTTGCAGTTATTTAAGAAAAAAAAGATCATTGAGATAGTGCCTATTCCTATTGCTCATCTTATACCATGGATCCAGAACCAATCACAGGAAATAAGGACTACATCACGCCTGGATAACACTCTTGCAGACTATAAACAGAAACTGCATCAACGGCGTTGGATAGTTGAGTACTATCTTGATCAATGGGAAGAAAAAAATGTAGATGAAAAGATCCAACTTTTTCTCAGTAAAACGCGGCAGATTGTAGAAAAAATTTCTTTCCCCGAAAAAGATGATATTGAAGCTATACTAACAGCAAATTCTCTGCGTAAAGAAGAAATTGAGATCTTGATTGAGGAGATTGAACAAAGTCCATTTGCGCATCAGTTTCAAAACCTTATTGACAGCCAAAAAGGACAAGAAAAAAACAGCGTTGCGGTTAACCCTCTTCTGAAAGAGTTGGTGGAACTCAACGGCATCATGATCAATCTGGAACAGAAAGCAAGCCGCAGCGGCTTGCGCACGATCAAAAGTTTAATCCTCAAAGAACGGGAACTGCAGCAATCGGTAGTACAGCTCAAAGAATTACAGCAGAAAGTAGAGCGGCAGAGAGATAAACTACATCTTGCAGAAAAAATGAAGCAGGAAAAAGAAGTTGAATTATCATTATTACAACAACATCCTCACTATCAAGAAGTTCAGAAAAAGCAAGAGAAGAAAGCAATTATCACCCAAAAAATAAAAGAGCGAAAAGACAAGGTAACCATGATCTTTAATCAACTAAATCCATTGCTGCAGCAATACCAGCAATTGCATCCTGAAAATACAACAATTACAGCATATCTTACTGATGCTAATGAAGCAGTAGTTGCTGATGAAGGTTTACAGATTAATCATATTCTTAAACACTGCCGGGCTGCACTCGACAGCAAAAGATTTACCATTCCTGAGGATCACAAAAATATCATTATCAAGACCTTGGAAAAAGTAGATGCCCAGTTCTGCACGAAAGTCCAGCAGCATTGCATCCATTTCCAGAAAGAGCTGCAGGAGCTGGAATCAGCACTGGAAGACCGTCATTTTATTGCCAAGATCGAAGATGTCCAATATCGGCAGAACCATTTTTCCACACTGGCGGAAGAAGTGCAGGAAAAGATTTCTTCCTTGGAATCGGAAATAGAAGAGATTGAAGACAAACAATTTGCGGATAAGTCATTATTTGAAAATATGGTCAGGATGACTTTTGGAAAAGGAATTGAAATAATACTTTAAGTCAAAGAAATTCGACCGCCGCTGGTGCAGACAGAAGCAAAGCTTCTGGCGCACAAATGAAGTAGTTTCTTCATTTTGTGTGTTCACCAGCGG
>JAUYPT010000123.1 GCA_030695685.1 Nanobdellota archaeon
ACCATTACTGCTCCAGATAAAAGTGGAACGTATCTTTATAAAGTTATCATTAACGAAGTTGATGCAGATGGAACAATTAAAGAAGAGTATGATTCCAGAACGTTTTTTATTAAAACATCATAAGGATTACTATGACACGCAGACGAAACGGCAAAAAACGGATGTCAGAGCAGCAGGAATTTGAAGTGATGAAGTTAGTCTTGGACAAATTCCTCTGGCTTGGTTTTGTGGTCATGGGCTGGGGAATGTACCTTTCTTTAACTGAATCCAGCGTTCTAGCAGGAATCTGGCACATGATTGCCGGTGCTGTGTTGTTATTACTCTTCCTGCTGATTATTGTCAAAGAGTATGAAATTATAGGATAAGTTTTCTGACGCTGAGATTTCCAATTGATGTTAACCACTCGTGAACATACGAGTGGAAATCAGAGCTTATAAAAACCGGCGTACGCATTTTGCGCCGTTGGAATAAAAAGGATTATTATCTCGCCCTTGTCGTCTTCCGAACTGATAACTTACTGCCTGTGTCAACGTTCCAGATGCTTCTGAACTCCAGTTCCATATTTCATCACAGCCGTTAAACAGAATCGGTGCATAACAGCCATTGATTGGCGTCTCAAGAATATAAATTTCTAATTCTTGCGCTGTCGGCAGGCGCCAGCCGGATGAGTCAAAATTATAGTTGTTACAGTATGAGACAGCATCTCTCCATGGCAAGTTCTGGGCATTCTGAAACCACTGCAGACTGTTGCGCAGATCAGAAATAGTGCCATCACTATTTTTGACGAGATTGAATTTTTCCGGTGTTTCTGCTGCTGCATCCTGTTCTCCGGTATCATCAAGCCTGCACGGCCCTTTTATTTCCCATATCGGCACTTCTGCCTTATTCCACAGCCTTTGCGATAATTTTGGAGTGTCAATAGGGCAGACTACGTTTTTGTAATCATTGCCGCAGAAACTGGTGTCTATTTTCGGCACCCAGATTTCATAACCTTCTTGCTCGCCGTATTTGTTGATGACATAATTCTCCATCAGCATTTTCAGTGGTGTGGTTATAGTCATTTCAATTTCTTCTGCTTCGTCACCGGCAGCTGGGGCAAGGGAAAGAATTCCCGCAGGAAGATCAATATAATCATTTTTCATTTGTTCTAAACTAATACAGTAGCGGTTTATGTTTTCTGTCTCTTCTAACAAGATTCTATCCGGGCTCTGTGTGCTGCGGTATAATTTGTATCCCTGATAGGCAAGACTCATGATGATAATAAGTTCCTGCAGAAGCGGTTTTTGGGTAAGATTATGTTCTACAGTATCAATACTGCCTCCTTTCACTGCCGGGAAATGCCGCCCTCGCCCATCAACTGCAAGCGCAAGATAATGATTATTTGATTCCAGATAATGGACAGTGATGCCTTCTAAAGTGACATCATCTTTGACCGTAAAAGGCGTGTCATTAAATGTTACTCTGCCGGAAGAATCAGTTACTGCTTGTTGATAGGCAAGATTTTTGCTTTCATCACTACAGGCATTAATTCCTGCCGCAAGAAGTAACGATGCTGCTGCTTTGGCAACTGTTTTTTTCCATTCCATTTTTCACCCTCCTCGTTATTATGAGCAGTGAAAGAGTAGATTTTATATACTTTTATTGATTGCAATATCGATGATGAAGGGAGCAATTGATTTATCGATGAATGTCTTGGTGACGATTATTATTTCGTTAGTTATCCTGGGAAGCGGCATCACCTTGCTCTATAATTTTATTGGCGGCGCGGAAGATATTAAAAGAGAATTAGATGAGCGCACGGCACAGGAATTAGAGCGATTGCTGGTCGATCAGGGCGAACGGGTTGCAGTACCGCTGCATGCAGCAACTGTCCTGCGGGGAGAAAATCATGTCTTCGGCATCGGAATATTGAACATCAAGGATGAAACGACGAACTTTCAGATTAACGTTGAGTTGTCAGATGCTTTTACTAAACAGGATGAAATTATCGATGTTATTACTATTGATCTTACCCGCTGGATATTCTATGATGACAGTATTTTTTCGCTGGAAGCAAATGAGCATCGCAAGGAAGCGATTTTAGTAACCGTCCCCAAAGATGCAGAATCGGGCAGGTATGTTTTTGTCGCCACAGTTGTTAATCCGCCGTGTGCTGTTGATGATGCTGACTGCAGATATGGCAATCCTCAGACATTCTTTGTGACAGTGGAGTAAATACTGTTACTAAATGGTAGTAATTTTAACATAAAGTTTATAAATGGTCTTCTTACATAAGCTTACATGAGCAAGAAAAAATATTCCTTGGAAGAGATATTAGATTATACGCGAATTAATGGACCTCAAAGTATTAAAAAATTAGGTACACACCTTAACGTTGAAGATGCTGAACTATTATCATTGATGTTAAAGGATGAAGGATTAGTTGTTGAGGCTTATGATTTTCCCGGAACATATGATATATGGAAATCACAACGTGAAGATGGTATCTATTACAAACATCTTGCAACAAAAAAATTAATTCAAGTCCTAGCAGATGAAAAAGGAGTCGATTATACTACTCTGGAAGGCTTTAAAGAACTTCTTCCGGAGTTAACACAGAAAACATTTCAAAACAAACAGATTAACTACTGGGAAACAATCTTAAGCGGAATGATTCAGCGTGCATATAACGATAGCCCTTCCACTGCTGTTCTTGATCTTATTGCTCATGATGACAATTTTGCCAAAATTCGAGAGGAAGGCCTTGAAAGTTACGATTTTCCACACGCTCCTAAAAATACGTGGAAAGATAATAATAAACCTAGTTCTTGTGCTCGTCAGGTCACAAAGAAACTTATTCAGGTTCTAGCTCGTGAAAAAGGAGTCGATTATACTACTCTGGAAGGCTTTAAAGAACTTCTTCCGGTGTTGATACATGAAATGTTTGAGAACAAACGGATTAACTACTGGGGAACAACTTTAAACAGAATGATTAATAGTGCATATAACAATAGCCCTTCTGCTGCTGTTCTTGACCTTGTTGCTCATGATGACGATTTTACCAAAATTCGAGAGGAAGATCTTGAAAGTTATGATTTTCCAAAAGCTCCTCATAATATATGGAATGATAATGATAAACCTAGTTCCTGTGCTCGTCAGGTTACAAAGAAACTTATTCAGGTTCTAGCTCGTGAAAAAGGAGTCAATTATACTACTCTGGAAGGCTTCAAAGAACTTCTTCCAGAGTTGATAATTGAAACATTTCGGAACAAACCTCTCAATTCTTTTGGCACTACATTAGGAGGAATGATTCAGGTTGCAGATAACAATAGCCCTTCTGCTGCTGTCATTAACCTTATTAAAAAAGATGATGAATTTAAAGGATTACGAAAACTCATTACTTTAGAAGTTTTATCAGGACGTTGTAAAACACGGAAAGAGAGATTAGATGGAAATTATTCGTCTCAAATTATTAGAAAACATATAGAGGAAAATATCTTAAATCTATCTGATCTTGGTTTTTATTCTTTTGCAGATGGAGAAAAAAGTGTGGTGAGGGAAATTCTTGCAGAAGAAGCGCTTCATCATTTTGGAGATAAGATGATTTCTTACTTTGGCTTGGAAGGTCCAATCTTTGGAAGTTATTTTGCTCTCGATAGTGTCATTAAGATTGATGTAAAAAAATCTTTGGTTCCCGAAAGAAATAAACGTAATTATAACCTCATGAGAAAAATAGCAAGATCAAATGAAGTTAATAAGATGTTAAATGGAAGTTCATTAAGATCTTTAGAGATCGTGTTAAAAAACGCAGAGGATGCTCTTAATGATACAGAAAAAATATTTGACCTAATCTTTTTGGATTGGCTAGGACATTTGTCTCCTTCCGGAATACGGCAGTTAAATTTGTCATACTCTCATCTTAATGAAGGAGGGATGATCGCAGCAACAATAAATATAAATAAAGTTTCACAATCGAGGTACCATAAACAAACTGGATTTTCGATGCAGCAAGAGGATTATCTTCAAGAATGGGCAGAACAGAATAAACTGTATTATAATGATATAGATTACATTGGTGGAGATAAGATTAAAACACCCATGAAATTAGTGATTATGAAGAATAAGTAGTTATCATTCCAGCATCCTTTCCACCATTCTCTTCGGATTCTTCGCCTTCACTACAGCGTGCGCAATTAAAACACCGGAGGTTCCCAATTCCAGCGCTTTCTGAACATCAGCCGCAGATTGCACGCCGGCGCCGCATAAAACTTTCGTAGATGGACTTAGTGACCTTACCAGTCTGACCGCTGTGGCAATAATTTCCGGCTTTGCCTTTGTTACCGAAACATTCCCGCCGATTAATTCCGGCGGTTCATAAGCCAGGTAATCAGGATGAAGTGATGCTACTTTCTGTACTTCTGCCAACGATGATGCGCAGACGACTGTAATAATCTTTTCTTTTCGGCAAAGGTGAACTATTTTTTGAAGTATCGTCAGCGGAATTTTTCGCTCCGAATGGTTCAGCAGTGTTCCTGTTATTCCGAGAGATTTTAATTCCTGAATAGGAATGCTTCCCGTATGCGCGCCGAAGGAAAATGGATCTGCATGCTGGGCAAAAATAGGTATTTTTACTTTCCCGGCAATTTCCTGCAGCGTTAACAGTGACGGCGCAATAACGATTCTATATTTTGTATTCTTCACCTGTGCTATCTGCTGGGCAATTTTCAAGGCCTTTTTTCCAGCGGCTTCCGGATAAGTCTTACAATTAATCAGGATTAATGGTTTGGTCATTTTACTTTAAATCGGACATCGATATAATCCTTCGGCTTTTCAGTTTTAAGTTTGTTGAAAATCTTAAATAAATAACTTAAAATGATAAAGATAACTATTAGGGGTAGAATAAGTATTATAAATTGAAATGCCAGGATGAGAATAACAATAATCACAAAGAGCGTTGCTAACGCCAGCATGATTCCTTTAATCCCATGTGCTTTTATCATAGGCAAATAGAAGCAGCGAGGCTATAAAAACTTTGCTTATTTTGAAGGATACACACATTCCCCATCCTGGACTGGGATTTGCTGATCCAAAGCATTAAAACGGAGGATGTCAATGGTTGTTTCATT
Organism: Nanobdellota archaeon; assembly: GCA_030695685.1. GTDB lineage: Archaea > Nanobdellota > Nanobdellia > Woesearchaeales > GW2011-AR9 > JAUYPT01. Next base: position 5,106 of record JAUYPT010000123.1, read on the forward strand.
CTCTTGTGGAAGATCATAATCTGTCTTTTTTTCAGTCACTTTTGTGTATAAAAAACGTTTCGTCTCAACATCAAGGCGGCAGCTTATTTCCAGGTCTTTTATTTTCCGGATACTGTCCTCATTCATTGTATAGGCAGGAAAAGAAGCATGGCTCGCCAGGATATCAATAAACTCGTAATCCTCATCCTTATCCGTGTTATAATATTTAACCCGCCGGACATATAAGCCATTATCTCCAAGTGTTATGCGATCGGTAGCCATGCAAACATCAATACTGTTTAATTCGTATTCGACGCATTCTCCCCATTTCTGAACCTTCCAGGCTAGATCTAAAAAAGCGTCTCCTAATTCTTTTTCTTTTTGTTCTAAGAGAACAGGTTCCGGAATAACATTGTACACTGGTGCAGCAGTATTCGCAGCGCAGGAAAGTGCAGTTGAAGCGAGAAATGGTGCGAGATAATTAGTAATAATTGTTTTAAAAGACATAAATATAAAGAGAAATCAATACTATATGAAGATTTCTATTTTTGAATCTTACTGTAGTAGTTTCCGTATTTTTGTAATCCCAACCATCACAACACCAATCATAAAACTCACTCCAAATATCTTGATGCTTATACTCTTAAAAAATTCCAGCGGA
>JAUYPT010000139.1 GCA_030695685.1 Nanobdellota archaeon
CACCCTCTTTTTTAATGTCCAATGACTTCCAAAATTACTCCCTCAAAAATAGAAGAACTATCTTATTGTTCTTTTGTGGATGATAATGCCTATTTTGTTCTGACTGATGCCTTGCAGACGATCGGAGATAAATTTGGCGAATATCTAGTGAGTGATGCTGATCTCAATGAAAAGAAACGGAAAATCAGCCATCGCTTGTTTCACATTGAAGATTTGGATGATACTAGATTTAGATTGCATAACATTTACCTTGACGGCAAATTACATATTGTCGATCAAGGCAAAGAATTGCTGGATAATGGACATAATCACACCCAAGACCAATGGGTTGAATGGTTAAAATCAGACGCAAATGAAGATAAATGGCACTTAGCCAGCGGCCCTTTGTATCATGCTTCTCTCGCGGCACTGCATTATAATCAAGATCATGCAGATGAAGAACAACGAAATTTAATTAAGCAATGCCGTGAAATGCACGCTCAAGATTTTAAAAAACATTGGATGATGACCTCAACGAGAATAATCTATAACTCTCATGGTAAAGATAAAATGATTCATGATTATGATTCTCCACAACAAAAGGAAATAGAATTAGATTTTGTTGGTCCTGATGGTTATATAACTCAAAAATCAAACTTAGAACGAGAAATGAATGCTTTGTTTGGAACAAGTGATCTGGAAGAAGTAGAAAAAGTTTATAGTGCTTTAACAGATGAAAAACCTCGTTTGTGGAGAAATAACTACAAGCCTAGGGTGGAAGATCAGCGGGCTTTGGTGCTTGGCGTCAGCAACGTCATCACCAGCTTCGACGTCAGTGCTGTCAGCTTTATCGTTAGGCCTGGTCGCGGGTGGTCATGGAGACAAAAAGATTGAACAAGTCTTGCTATTTTGATAACAACGTCATAACCATAAACTTTTGAACTTATACATTTAATGATTGGTTAATCACTATGCTTCCATTGACTTCTTTTGGCTTAAAATAAACTTTATTCTCCTGCTGGCATTCATAATCAACCTTCCAGGTGATGATCCTTTCTCCGGTTACTTGCTGAAGATCATCAAACTTGTGGAAACAGTGTAAACCATGCCCTTCGAAGAAAAATAACCGTGTAAACAGTCCAGCAGCTTGTAAAGGATCCGTAAACAGAGCAAGATAGTTGTCACCTTTCGGTATGAGAACAAGAGAAAAGCCCATTTTGGTATCAGATAACTCTTTTTCAACAACGCCTGACGGTGTTGCATACACCAATGAATCTGGTTTTAGTGTCGTATCTGCTTCACTATACGCATCGTGTATGTCCATCGTAACGATAATTGTCAATTCACCGCCGTCCACAGAACCTTTGCAGCGGAAGGTATTTCCGGCTCCTTTTTCGCATAATCGTGGTTCCGAAATATACCTTGGCCAGGGCGCAATCCAGTCGTCTGCCTTCGTTGTTTGAATCTGATGATGCGTTTCTTCTGCTTCTTCTTCCGTCATGTCAAAGTTGGTCATAAGATAATTAACGGCTTCCATTCTGGATAGTTTAACCGTGTTCTGATACATCGTAGCCTTTTCAAAATTCCAGCTGCCAAAATGGCCCCAGACGCCAGCTTTTTTGACCATATCTTCGGATGTGATAAAATAATTTGGTATAATGTCTTGACAGTGCGTATACTGCTGCATGGTGCTGGCTTGTTCTTCCGTCAAGCCTAGTTTCTTATATTCTTGATACGCCATACTACTGTCAGCAAGAGGCAGAACGGTGTTAAGAATGCGTATCGATTTTAGATTGTCGCCGGTGAACTGATCAAGCGTATCAACTGCCGTTTCCTGGGCACAGTTTAACATCCGTAAAATTCCAACTGCTTCTGCTTCAGTATCAGAGAGGAGTGCTTTTCCTACCCAATAAATTCGTTCTCCCTGATCGCCGCCGTCAAAGGTAACCATTCTTTCCGCAACGGCGACAAACCAATGCCCAAAATCCCACCAGCTAGTAATAATGGCTCGTTCTGAATCCATCTTTATTTTAGTGAGTGTAGTATACCAGGCATCATTCATCAATGGAAATTCATTTTTTGCTACGGTCTGCGCATCGGAAAATGGGCTGATGATCAGCAAGCCAAGTACTGCAAGTACAAGCACTTTGCTCAATTTTAAATCTAGATGAATTCCATCGTGAAGCCAGCGGCTTGATTTTTTCCACAAGAAGCCTAGAGAAGAACCAAGCGCAAGAGCAAATCCTGGCGCCATCAAGAGTGCAAAGCGCATTCCTTTCGTATAAGCATAGGCTGTTGCGGTTAACCAGATTATCAGCAGCAGTGGATACATAACATTAATTTCTTCATTAAAGTATATCATTGTAACAAGACCAATAATTATTGGAAGGCTAAAAGTTATGACAAAGGTGAGAGGATTATTGAGATATTCCTTCCCATAAAGAATAATCAGGTAGTAAAGGCCAGACCCCGCACCATACCAGAGATTAAATGCATTTCTTTTACTGCTGGTGATTACTAAAAAGATTATTCCCATCAGGGCAAGCCAGAATACTAAAATTCCCCCCATTTGATCAATAATCGTACTCAGTTGATTTGTATTAAACTCTGCAACAGTGGTAAGTACATTTGGCCAAATCTTTGTGAGGCCTACCTCTTTCAGGGCTATGAAGCGGAGAGGACGGCCAAACCCACGATGGAAAGTTCTGAAACTGTCGAAAAGCGAAACAAAAATTCCGGAACTGATAAGATACGCTGCTATGAGGTGGATATGCTTTTGAATGGATTCATTTGTAATCAGGCTTCGACTATTTTTCGTATGAATCATTTGTTGTAGTACTTTTAATAATAATGATAGTATTATTGCTCCAAGAACGAATAAAAAGACCGCAGACCATCCTGTCCAGGCAGCAGCATAGATGCCGACGGTAAACCCAGCGAGAATGGAAAATAACCATAATCTCTTTTTCGTTTCTGCGGTGTACGCCTCCAGGAAAAACCAGGAAATGAATAAAGGGAAGAAAACGCTGTAAGAATCAGTATCGGAAAATCCTGCCACTGTTCTTGAAACCAGAGGAGCGTTGAGAGCAAAAAACAGCGCTGCAAAAAGACCTCCTGCATTTCCGGCAAGTTTCCTGCCAATGCAGAAAGCAGGAATAATTGCTATTGCGATGAGGAAAACCGGCAGCAGGAACATTGTCCTCATCAGCGAGATGTTCGGATTAATGAACGACAGTACTTTAAAGAAGTACGCCCCGACGTATGGGTGCAGCTGGAACGACGATCTTTTATCTAATCGACCATCACGCAGCGTAAAATATGATTCATCGTTTATTTTTTTGTCGCCGAGATGCCCATGATGAACGACATTTCTCGCTTCGCTGTACCAGAGGTAAGGATCGATACCTAAAAGATAGGTATCACCATTGGCATCCGAAAACTGATTCTTAAACTCTGTTGAAAGCTGGGCAATATCAGCAGCAATACTTTTTTTGTTTTGCAGCATAAACTTTTCAATTTCTTTCTGCACTAATGATTCTCTGTTCTGAAGAGGGAGATGGGGATACTGCTGATTAATCTGCGCTTCTAATTGTTGTCTGTAAAAGAAATTAACTTGATTTTCTGCCCACTGTTCAGTAATTGGCAACGAAGACGGCATCATTCGTATATATGTTGATGCCGTTATGGCAATGATCATAAAGAGAATTGGAATCAGCCATTTTTGGTTCTTTTTCATGAACGTAAAAACGGAGGTAAAATTTAATGATTCTGTTGTACTATTCCTTGTTTCTTCTTGTGTTGCAGAATCTGTTTTTGAGGTAGTTATTATGTTCTGGATAGTTTTTTTTGCAGTACGCGTAAAATCGCTAACATTAAATTTCTTAGGACTCGGATGAGAAGGAACAGATTCCTTATTCTCTGACCATTTTGTAAACAGCGTCTTTGCTTTCGCTGCTACTGCACTGAGGTCAAGAATAGTATCTTCTTCTTGAGATGCATTTACTTTTTGTGATTCCATCTGATAAGTATTTTCTGATATAATATCAGTGGACTTTGTACTTTTATCGTTGCTTTCTGCAGTGTCAGAATAATCTTTCTCTAATCCCATAAAAACCCCTTACTGCCGCTTAAAATTGGAGTTTGTTTATAAAATTTATTGTAGCCTATAGAGGTTATCTTTAAAACTATAAATCCATTACATTTTAATATAAGTTTTTCTCTCGTAGCAGCATGGCTCAATGTGAAATGTGCGGCAAAGCAGCAGCAGCTGTAGTTATCGATGTCGAAGGCAGTAATTTAAGTGTCTGTCCTTCCTGTTCAGGGTATGGGACAGTTACAAAAAATTTCTCTGTAACTTCTTCACTGCAGCGTTATAGTTATACGAAAGAAACGCCTGAATGGAGCGTCGTTTCTGATTATGCCTCTCAAATCCGAAGATCACGTGAGCGCAAAGGGATGAGCCATGATGATTTTTCAAAGTTATTACAAGAAAGAGAAACTGTTATTTCCAAATGGGAAGCAGGAACGTTAAAGCCGTCTGTGGACACTGCCCGTAGATTAGAGCGTATCCTGGGCATTAAACTGGTGCAGGAAGATGTTATCGAGAAGAGTGCTGTTACTACTACCACAAAAAGCGATGAGTTGACACTAGGAGATTTTGTGAAGATAAGGAAACGATAATTTATTACTCGCTGGGTTTAATACCCCGTTGTGCACAGTGAAACAGACGATTTCACTGGCACACCAATAAAGTCGTTGCTTTATTGTGTGCTCTGCAACGAGCAGCGAGTAATAACCAGAAATCCGTCTTGAAAATCGCCGAATACCCCGTAGCTTGCTGCGGAGCATAAAATAAAGCGGTAACTTTATTTTAGCTCAGAAAAGAAATCGTTGTTTCTTTTCTTGAGTGAGCATAGCGAACGGTGGGTAGGCGATTTTAGGATTTCTGTGTTTATTCTGGCTTAAATATCCCGCATTCCTGAGGAATTTCTCCTTCCAATCGTTCAAATCCACTGCAAATTTGTTCCATCAGTGTTTTGACAGGCGTATGCCCTTGAAAGACTTTTTCTTCAACAACAACAGCAGGATAGTGAGAAATATTATACGATGTCAACAGTATTGTAATCATTGGCTCTTCCAGAAATCCGGAATCAAACGAAAAAATGAGCACTTTTGGGCCAAATAATTTTTTGAGATAATCTAATATTCGCCCTTGCGTGTCAAACTGGTTCTCATCATAAAAATAAATAACTTTAATGCTGTTTTGCGGGCATTTTTTGTCGATATCCTGCGAAATTAACAAAAATTGAATTTCCGTGAGAAAATAATCACGCAGCTGCAGGTCAAATTCTTCCCCATTAAGAACTGATTTTTGCTCGTAATCGATAATAACTCTGCCTTTTTTTTCCAATTCATTGATATTGCTTTCGAGGATCTGATTTAAAGCGGCGCAGTCAGCGATGCCGGAGTCAATATATTTCTGCTGCAGCTGTAAACTGAGCAGATTTACTTTCTCCTGAAGGTTTATCTGCGTGGAATCGTTAAGGCGGGCATTTTCCAGCATTGCCCCGAAAACAATGCCGCCGGCAAAAATAACCAATGTTAAGAACAGTGCGATGACATATTTTTTAACGCTGATCCGACGCTCCATAGTAAAATTCTGCAGAATACTCTTATTTAAACTTTATGACACTCAATCTCAAACTTCTCACGACCAAGAATTTTTTTTCCGGGAGACAAAGAGAAAAGCAATATAAATCCAGACTATTGCCAGGAAGAAAGAATAAATCAGCAGATACGTTGTCAGTGACATCCATGTTCTTCCATAATTGGTAATCTTCTCTTTAACGAGCTTATAGGAATAAATCATCACAAAAAAGCTTATTCCCAGTAGTGTTGTGGCAATGAATAATTTAAAAAAAGGCAGGCTTAAAAAATTAAATCTGAATTCGAGATTAGCAAGAAGCGTTAGGACATCAAAATGAATTGCGTTGAGGGCTGTAAACCATTCCCACAGCTTCATAAAGGCTTCTCTCATCAGGGTAGCCATTAAAATAATCGCAATAACCCCTGAAAGAAGAATCGTCGGCATGCGCAGGAATCCAAAGTCACCATATTTAGCATTAAACATTAACTTTCTATACTGCAGGGAATTGTCAACTGATCCTTTATACCAGCGGACACGCTGTGTAAAGAGATGTTTCCAGGTTTTTGGCGCCGTTGTTTCGACAATGGCATCAAATGTTTGGACAATCTTATAATGATATTTCTGCAGGCGGATGGCAATTTCTAAATCTTCTGTGATCGTATTCTCATCATAGCCGCCGATATTTTTGATCACTTCCGTCCTGTAAATGCTGAATGGTCCTGGTGTAACATGGATGCAGTCTAATCGCGCATTCAGCAATTTGTAAAACATATTAATGATATATTCACACCACTGCACTTTCTGCAGCACGTTTTCCGGGCTTTTAACTTTAAGCAAGGGGCAGACAGCTGCAACAGTGCGATTTTCAAAATACGGCAGCATTTCCTGGAGAGCAGCAGGATGGACAAAAGAGTCGGCGTCAAGACAGGCAAAAAATTCTCCCTGCGCAACTTTTAACCCTTCATTCATAGCCCGCGCCTTTCCCGCATTGTCCTGATTCCTGAGGATGATTTTTCGTGCAGGATGAGTTCTGATAAATTCAGTAACATACTCTTTTGTTTTATCTTTGGAACCATCATTGACAACAATAATTTCTATTTTATCTGCAGGATAGTCTAAATTGACTAACGATGTCAGCGTTGCAACAATGGATTCTTCTTCATTATATGCCGGTACAATCACCGAAAAAAAAGGAGTGTTGTGTTTTTTGCTGCGTTTGAGGTCACTTTCCGTGAACAAAACCAGGAGCCAGAAGATGGAGAGGAACAATAAAATAAAATATGTACTGAATAAAACACCATCAAGCAATGAAATCATCATTTTGTCTAAATACCCACACTTCTAGATCTCCCCGGGAATGAACTAATTTAAATTTTTCGTTTTTAAGGATAGTAAGCAGCCCATAATCTGCGGGTAATAGTTCTTTCATTTCCGGAGTGATATAAATGACTGAAATATCATTCTTTTCGAGGAGAGGAAAAAGTTCGTCCGGATACACTGCCATCATGATCAGGTCATAATCATTTTTGATGAGGTTTTCATTGCTTTTTTGCAAATCCACAAAAGCAGGCCGCTGGGAAAAATAGCGGATATAATCTCCTTTTTCCGGTGCTGAAAAAACAACTGCCTGCGGCGGTGTATTTTCCTGAATCCACTGTAAGACTTCTCTTTCTTCCCCGCTTGGGCCAGTAAGTGTAATCCGATCCATATAGCTTAAACTGGAGAAAAAAACACTGATAATAAACAGAAGCAGGGTTAATTTTCGTAAACTATCAAAAATCCATTTTTTTTCAAATAACGTTAAGAATCCAACCGTTGCAAAAAGAGCTGTCATTATCGTTACTGGGAAAATAACCTGGGTGCTGTACATATATGCTGGTATCAGTAGCGCAGTGAGAAGATACGCACCGTAGATCTTTTTATTTTTTCGGGCGGCAATGACACCGATAAAAGCCATAAACAATACAAAAAAGCTGATGCCGCTGCGTCCGCCCAAATCTGTAATCAAATCTGCTATTCTCTGTTGATGATGGAATGGTCCAAGAATAAATACCTGCTGAAAGACAAAAATGTTCAACAGCGCCACTAAAACTATTATTGCCATCAGCAGCAGTACAAATTTTGGCTGTTCCTGTTTATAATGGTAAAAATAAATCATTAATAATACACCTATCAGAAAGGCGCTGAAAATATCGATCACAGCAGCAAGAATGAATGGTATTATAGAGCAATAATGGTATCTTTTTTTGGAATGAGTTAACAGTAAAAAACCGGCTAGTGTAAGGAATGTAAAATAAGAATATGCGGAAATGGTTGCAAATGTGAAAATAAATGCCGGAGAAAAAATGACAAAAAGAAAGAAAAATATAGAAAAGAGCTGGGAAAGATGAGTTTGCCGTGCAATTTGTAAATACATGGCCAGGCAGCAGGATGCCATTAGGATAGGAATAATGGCGATGAAATCACCGTGCAATAATTGTGTTATGAGATATAATGGAAAATAAGACCAATGATGCAGGCTTTGCGCCTGTTGGAGATGATAATAACTTTCTTCGCCCATGAGTAATGGATTGTTGTTAAGAACATTAATCAGCAGGGGTATGAGTAACATCATGAGGAGAAGGATAAAAAAATACCACTGTTGATACAGGAACATATGCTGGAACAGTTTCTTCTCTAGCTGAATAAATTTCTGATTCCATATTGATATCAACGCTTTCATGATTGTTGTTTATTATAGTAATCTATCTGGATCCTGCTTTATCTCTTTGAGGGAGCACTTAACTCTGTAAATCTTTGTTTCTGCAGTATACAGGCGATCAAAGCATTCAATGGAATGGTACTTGACATTCGATTGCTGGTATTTTTTTTGCGCTGCAGGGGTGAAGATGATGTAATCAATAGTATATTTATCCATCAGGTCAATAGCCTGGGTTTGAAAACGAGTTGTGAATAAGGTATTGAAATCGGTAAATCGTCCTTCAATATCCTTAACCAGTGCAAACTTGTTATCCATCACATTCTTTCGTCTGCCGTAATACGTAATTAAATGGCCTTCCTCCAACAGTGCTAGTACTTTGGAATTTTCCGGCGTATTGGCATCAAGCCAGCGGAAGGCCGCGATTTCTTCCGTTGTTGGGACTTCCTGATTCACTGCAGTCGTAACAGCAGGAGGAATAATGGTCAGTGCAAGCATAATAATAAGAGCTATAGATAGATGCTGCTGAAGATGTGACACTCGTGTCTTTTTGATAAATTGTTGTAATTCCTGGTAAAATAAGGCGAAGAGAACAGCAAGGATAATGCTGAAGAACGCAAGTGATAATGTAAACTCAATCAGCCGCAGCCATGCCAGCAAGGTTGTGGAGATGGCAAAACTAATCAATAAGAATGATTTTTCATTTTTTAATTGGAACAGAGAACGGTAGACAATAAAAACACCGGCGAGAAAAGGGATTATACTCACTAAAATTAATGCTTGAACAACAGAAACTGCCGGGAAGTATTCCTGGATTATTTGAGGAGGAACATTTTGCCAAATGAAAGAGATGCCTTCTTCCAGAAGCAGATCCTTAAAAAATAAAAATTGTATCCACAGAAAGAAAAAAAGAGAACATACTACAACTTCCATTTCTTCCCGCGGTATTTTTTTCTTTTCAACAATGGAGAGAATGAAATAAATGCCGAAACCAATGATCAGTAAAAAAGCGGCAGAACTGGTTAACGACAGCATTAAAAATAAGAACAGATAGAGATAAAGATAATTCTTGTCTTTAATGTTAAAAAAGGAATAGATTGCTGCAAACGTGAGCGGGAGAAACAGTGTTTCTGGCACAAACGCATTGGTTGAAAATAAGACCGGCAGAAATCCGGCAATAAACGCTGACAGCAGTGGCGCAGTTTCATGGCTTGTTATCTTTTTGCTTAAGAAGTAAACAATAAAAATAAGGCTTGCCAGGAGCAGGTTTGGGATAATTTTGGCTGCTACTTCCAGCGGCAGGAAGATATCGAAAAAAGCCATGAAATAATGGAAAAACGGCAGGAACAGCAGCGTGCGGCCGCCGTACGAAAGATCATCGCTATACGATGGTGCTCCGGTTTCTGTAATCTGTTCCACTTGCCGTAGGTGGAAATAAGAATCGTACGTAAACGTGGGAATAAAGAATGCTAATGTCAGCCGCAGTGTGCAGATTGTTACAAAAATAAAAAGCAGCCATAGATACTCTCTTTTCATTACGATGGAGGAAGAAGTTTTCTTTTATAAATCTACTGAGAACTTTGCAAGTAAATGATCTCATTTTGCAAACTTCTCTACTGAGAAATGAGCCTTGTCCAGAATCATAATAATTTGTATACACCCTCATTAATACCGGTGTGAATATCATTACTGTTGATAAAGATGGCCGTTGTGCAGTCGAAGTTTTGAATTGTATTCAGCATTTGGAGGGATCTAGATTCTCTCTAAAACTTCATTAATTTAGTAAACGACAAAATTAAAGCATAACAACCTTGTCGTTTACTATTTAGTGAGCGACCAGATTTAATGTTTTACTTCTGTCGCTCACTAATTTACCGGCTCTGTCCTAAAAGTCTGCATCATAAAGTCAAAACTCTTTCCTGATTTTACATCAAGTGCGTTACGAGGGGACGCTCCCTACGGGAACGTAGCACTTTCTGAACACAGAATCAAGAGTTTTGAAGATGCAGACACGAAGTAGTGAGATTTAGGACAGAGCCTAATTTACCGAAACTTATATAAATATAAGAACCTAACTTCATAATTACCATGACCAGTGATGTAAAACAAATAATGGAAATGTTAAGTACTATTAAGTCCGAGTTAGATTACATCAAAGACCATATGATTGATGTTGATACTATTTTGACAAGTGAAGATAGAAAAGCATTAGTAAAAGCAGAAGAAGAATTCAAAAAAAGAAAAACTATTTCCCATGAAGAATTAAAAAAAGAACTGGGATTATAATGTTTCAAATCGAGCATACTTCTCATAGTTCTAAATTTTTAAAGAAAGCCGATACCATTTTACGAGAGAGGGTAATTAAGAAAATTGAACTGTTAAAAGATGAGCCTGTTCCTCGTGATGCTAAAAGTTTAGCTGGAGAACAGGCAAGTTTTAGAGTGAGAGTAGGAGATTATCGTATTTTATACAAAGTTAAATGGAATGAAAGAGTCATACTTATTGCGAATATAGATAAACGAGCGAGAGTGTACAATTAAAATCTATTTTTCACTTTCATAATATTTCACTATTTTCAAAGAGTTATAAAAGTTTATTAACCTATTATTATTATTATTATTATTATTATGGTTAAGAAATCTACACAACATCTTTCGGTCT